>JAGBUT010000145.1 GCA_017630695.1 Clostridia bacterium | reverse complement strand
ATGCAACCTCGGCTGTGTTTACTGCCAGAATCAGAGCGTCAGCCACGAAGCTTTCGGAAAAGACGTAACCCCCGATGAGCTTAAACGGATTTTTGACCGCCTGATTGCTTCGGGAGTGCATAATCTGAATCTCGTCACACCGACCCATTACGTGCCGATGCTTGCGAAAACGCTTTCGGAATACAATTCGCCCGTGCCCGTTGTTTATAATTCATCGGGTTATGAAAAAGCCGAAACTCTGAAAATGCTTGAGGGTTTAGTTGATATCTATCTGCCCGATATAAAATATTTTGATTCTGCACCTGCACTGAAATATTCGGGTGCGGAGGATTATTTTGAATATGCTTCGTCTGCTGTTCTCGAGATGTATCGTCAGGTCGGCTCGGTTGAACTGGATGAAAACGGGCTTGCGAAAAAAGGTCTGATTATCCGCCATATGGTGTTGCCCGGTAATATATCGCAGGCAGTTAAGGTTTTCGAATGGGTGAGGGATAATCTGCCTGCCGATACTTATATCAGCGTAATGAGGCAGTATACTCCCTTCGGTAAAGCCAAGGAGATGCCGCCGATTAACCGTAAGCTTTCATCAAGGGAATATTCGATTGTAAAGCAGAAAATTCTTGCAATGGGGTTTGAAAACTGCAATTTTCAAAGCGGAGAAGCCGCAACTGAAAGTTTTATTCCAAATTTTAATCTTGAAGGTGTTGACCTTTGATAAATTTTTTGTTAAATTATAACTGTTAATAATTTTAGGAGGTAATTTCCATGTCAAAAGGCAAAGGCTTTATAGCCAAATTCAAAAAGTTCATTATGAGAGGCAACGTTATTGACCTTGCAGTCGGCGTTATCGTCGGTGGTGCTTTCCAGGCAATCGTTAAGTCACTCGTTGAAGATCTCGTAATGCCCGTTATCAGCCTTGCTACAAAGGGTCTTGATTTTGCAAAGCTTTTCATCGCTCTTGACGGTAATGAATACGAAACTCTTGAAGCAGCTCAGGAAGCAGGCGCAGCTGTGCTTACTTACGGCAACTTCATCAGCGCAGTAATCAATTTCCTTATCATGGCATTCGTTGTTTTCTGCCTTGTCAAGGCAATCAATGCAGTTGCAGACAAAGCAAAGAAGAAGGAAGAAGAAGTTCCCGCAGCACCCACAACAAAAGAGTGCCCCTTCTGCAAGAGCGAAATCGCTATCGAAGCAACAAGATGCCCCCACTGCACATCTCAGCTTTAATTTGATAGAAAAAGCGCAGAGTGGTATGCTCTGCGCTTTTAACTCTTGATAAAGCCCGAAAGTAAGTTCTTTCGGGTTTTCTCAACAGTTAAAAAGGAGAAATTCCAATGAAATTAGGATTTATCGGAACAGGCAATCTTGCAACTGCAATCCTTAGAGGTGTTGTAGCTTCCGGAATAGTTGATGCAAAGGAGATTGCAATCTTTGATATCAATACCGAAAAGACGGCACAGCTTGGCGAAGAGCTTAAGGTGAACGCTTTTTCAAATGCATCGCAGATTGTTTCTGAGTGCGAAAATGTTGTTATTGCCGTCAAGCCCAAGGATATTGTATCACTCATTGAATCTGTCAGAGACGATACAAAAAAATACAATCCGCTTGTGATTTCCACAGCCGCAGGCACAACAACTGAAAAGCTTGTCGGTTGCTTTGGCTTTGACGCGAAAGTTATCCGTATTATGCCCAATATCAATGCCGCAGTCGGTGAATCGATGACCGCAATCTGCGCTTCGTCTGCCGTTACGGATGCCGATAAGACTTTTGCAATGAGTTTCTGCTCCTGCTTCGGCAAAGCGGTTGAACTTGAAGAAAAATATTTCTCTGCATTCACAGCTGTTGCAGGCTCTGCACCTGCGTTTGCCTATATGTTTGCTGATGCTCTTGCAGCTGCAGGTGTCAAGTACGGCATCCCTGCAAAGATTTCGCAGGATATTGCGGCACAGATGCTTCTCGGCAGTGCAAAGATGCTTCTTGATAGTCCGCTTACCGTCAGTGAGCTTATCAGAAACGTATGCTCACCCGGAGGTACAACAATCGAGGGCGTGTGCAGTCTTAAGGAAACAGGGTTTGAAAATTCGGTTATCACCGCAGTAGATAAAACCGTTGAAAAAGACAGAAAATTAAGCGATAAATAATTTACGGAGGATTTGAAAATGGAACTGATTATTCTCAGCTCGCTTGAAAAAGTGTTTTCCGATGAAAAGCCGTGTGCAAAAGTATTCGACGGATTTTCAATGCTTAAAAACGAAAGAAGCTCGTTTCAGGCAGCATTTTGTCCTGAAAAGAATATGAATCTTACCGTATCTCTTGACGGTGAGCTCGCAGCTTTTTCGAAAATTTACTTTGTTAAAGACGTTCCTGTCGGCACCGCTTGTCACGATGATGCGGACGATTTCTTCCTTCGCAAAACGTCAGGTATGTATCCCGACGTGCTTGTACCCGTTGACGGCGAAATCAGTGTTGAGGGAGGCAAGTGGTATAGCATCTGGGTTGAGGTTGTGCCTGATGAAAAAATCATTGGCAAATCCAAGCTTAAAGTTGCTCTGAATGAAAACGGCGAAGCAATTGCAGACGGCTCTGCTTCAATTGAAGTTATTGATTGCCGTCTTGAAAAACAGACTCTTATCCATACAAACTGGTATCATGCAGATTGCCTTTGCAACTATTATCACGTTGAAGCAATGAGCGATGAGTTCTGGAGAATTAACAAAAACTATATCTCAACTGCTGTTGAGCACGGTATCAACTGCATTCTTACTCCCGTATTCACTCCTCCGCTTGATACAAAGGTAGGCGGTGAAAGAAGAACGATTCAGCTTGTCGGTGTGAAAATCAGAGGAAAATCCTATTCGTTTGATTTCCGCAATCTCAAGAAGTGGATTGATATGTGTCTTGAGTGCGGAGTTGAGTATTTTGAAATCAGCCACCTCTTTACACAGTGGGGTGCAAAGCACGCTCCCAAAATCGTTGCAACCGACAAAAAGGGCAGAGAAAAGAAGATTTTCGGTTGGAAAACAAGAACCTCCAGCAAGAAATATGATGAATTTCTTCGTGCATTTGCTAAAGAACTGATGGCATTCATTGAAGAAAACGGCATAAAAGAAAAATGCCTTTTCCATATTTCCGATGAGCCGGGTATCAGACATCTGAAAACATATAAAAAGAGAGCAAATCTTATTTCCGAGATTTTCAGCGGAATGAAGGTTATTGATGCCCTTTCCGATTATGAATTCTATGAAACGGGAGCAGTTAAAAATCCCGTACCCTGCGAAGATAATATCGAGGATTTCGTCGGTAACGTGCCGTGGCTCTGGACATATTATTGCTGCGGTCAGTATAAAGATAACGTGCCTAACCGATTTATGGCGATGCCTTCCTTGAGAAACAGAGTTCTCGGTGCTTTGCTTTATAAATATGACGTCAAAGGTTTCCTGCAGTGGGGTTATAACTTCTATAATCTTCAATATTCCGTAAAGGCAATCGATCCATATCAGATTACCGATGCAGGCGGAAGCTTCCCCTCGGGCGATTCATTCGTTGTTTATCCTTCTTGTAATGGCGAAGCTATCGCAAGCCTTCGTCTCAAGGTCTTTTATGACGGATTCCAGGATATGATGGCACTCAAAACCCTTGAGAACAAAGTGGGCCGTGAAAAGGTGCTTGAACTCCTTGAAAAAGAAGCTGTAAAGCCTTTGAGCTTTACAGAATATCCGCACGAAGCGGAATGGCTTCTTGGTGTGCGTGAAAAAATCAATATGAAGATAAAGGAGAATATCTGATATGCCGATAGTATTTGACAGCGAAAAACGCATTTTCAAGCTTGACACCGCAACGTCAAGCTACGTTATAGAGATATATGAGGAGAATTATCTTGCTCATCTTTATTACGGTGCAAAGATTCCCGATACAAACCTTTCTGCATTCAAATTCAGAAGTCCGTTTGCTTCATTCAGCCCCAACAACATCAAGATAGACAACTGGAAATTCTCTCCCGACGTTTGTCCTCTTGAATATCAGGGCGAAGGCTCGGGCGATTTCAGAATTTCTGCTGTTGCAATCAGAAATGCAGACGGCAACAACGTTACCGATATGCGTTATAAATCGCATAAAATTTATTCGGGCAAACCTGCAATCGAAGGTCTTCCTTCGCTTTACGTTGAGGATGATTCCGAGGCAACAACCCTTGAAATCCTGACCGAGGATTGTGTAACAGGTGTTCAGGCTGTGCTTTTCTATACCGTTTTTGAAAAGCTCGGTGCAATGACAAGAAGCGTTAAAATCATCAACAACACGGATAAAACCGTTGATATTGAACGAGTTTTCAGTTGTGCGGTTGATTTTATGACCTATGATTACGACCTTATGACGCTCTATGGTAAGTGGGTCAAGGAAAGAAGCCTTGAAAGACGCCCTCTTGCAAGAGGCAGACAGGGTGTTGCAAGCAAGAGAGGTTCATCGAGCCATTTCCAGAATCCCTTTGCAGCGCTTGTTGATAACAATGCTACCGAGGATTACGGTAACGCATACGGCTTCAATCTTGTTTACAGCAGCAACTTCTCAATCGACGTTGAGGTTGACGGTTATGGCGGCACCAGACTTCTTATGGGTATAAATCCCGAGGCTTTCGGTTGGAAGCTTGAATCAGGCGAGAGTTTCAACGCTCCCGAGGCTGTTATGGTTTATTCCGCAAACGGTATCGGTGAGATGAGCCGCACATTCCACAAGCTTTATGCAAAGCACCTTGTCAGAGGTAAGTGGAAAAACATCAAGCGTCCTCTTCTCATCAATAACTGGGAAGCAACGGGTATGGATTTCGATGGTGACACAATCGTTTCTTTTGCTGCAAAAGCAAAGGAGCTTGGCATTGAAATGCTCGTTATGGACGACGGTTGGTTCGGCTGCAGAAACGATGACCGCAGCTCACTCGGTGACTGGCAGGTCAACGAGGAAAAACTCGGCGGAACACTTGCAAATCTTATTGAAAGAATCAATGCTCTCGGCCTTAAATTCGGTATCTGGTATGAGCCTGAAATGATTTCAAGAGACAGCAATCTTTACAGAGCACATCCCGATTGGTGTCTGCACGTACCCAACCGTGAAAAATCAATTGCCCGTCATCAGTACGTTCTTGACTATTCCAGACAGGACGTTCGTGATTATATCTTCAACGAGATGTATAAAGTTCTTTCAGCAAATAAGGTTGATTATCTTAAGTGGGATTTCAACCGCAACCTCACAGAAGTCGGCTCGGCAATTTTACCTGCCGACAGACAGAAAGAAGTTTTTCACCGTTTTGTT
>JAGBUT010000144.1 GCA_017630695.1 Clostridia bacterium | reverse complement strand
ACGAAGAGTTTTACCCATAGGAATTTCAACAAGACCACCCTTGCGGATTTTACCTGTGAGAGCAAAAACCTTTGTGCCCTTGCTGTTTTCAGTACCCATAGCGGCAAAAGCTTCGCCGCCGTTATTGATAATCCATGCAACGTTTGCAAAGGTTTCAACGTTATTGATATTTGAAGGCTCATCCATATAACCCTTCTGTGCGGGGAAGGGAGGCTTGAGTCTGGGCATACCTCTCTTGCCTTCAAGAGATTCGATAAGTGCAGTTTCTTCACCGCAGACAAACGCACCTGCGCCTGCTTTGATTCTCATATCGCAGGAGAAATCCGTGCCGAGAATATTTTCACCGAGAAGATTTGCCTTCTTTGCCTGAGCAATGGCAATTTCAAGGTTTGTGATTGCAAGGGGATATTCGGCACGCACGTAAACAATCATTTCCTTTGCTCCGATTGCATATGCACCGATAAGCATTCCTTCGATAAGGCTGTGAGGGTCGGATTCAATAACTGCTCTGTCCATAAACGCACCGGGGTCACCCTCGTCTGCATTACAGATAAGATATTTTGTGTCACTCACACTGCTGCGTGCGGCATTCCATTTAAACCAAGTGGGGAAACCTGCACCGCCTCTGCCTGCAAGACCCGAAACCTTGATTTCTTCGATAACCTGCTCGGGAGTCATTGTTTTAAGAGCCTTTTCGAGAGCCTGATAACCGTCTGCTTCACGGTAATCATCAAGTGAAACGGGGTCAATAAGACCGCAATGACGAAGAGCAATTCTTGTCTGTCCGTTGAGGAATTCTTCATCCTCCGCAGAAATTGTTATTGAATCAACCTTTGAAAGGTCACCGCTTCTTGCCGCTTCAACGATAGCCCCGGCATCATCTGCCGAAACCTTTACAAGGCGGCGAAGAAGAGTTTTTTCGTCATATAAATCAACAATAGGCTCAAGGAAGCACATGCCGATACAACCTGTGCTGCCGAGGGTAAACACTTCGTTTTCTGTCATAAGAGCTTCAATTGCTTTATGAACCTTTGATGCGCCCGCCGCAATACCGCAGGAGCCCTCACCGATAACTATACGCATCATTTGCCCTCCTTTTCCTGAATGCCTTTGATAACGGCAACTGCCGAATCGGGAGTCAGATTGCCGTAAGCTTCACCGTTAATCATAATAACGGGAGCAAGCGAGCAACAACCGAGACAAGCAACGTTTTCAAGAGTGAAAAGTCCGTCAGCTGTGGTTTCACCGTTGCCGATTCCGAGATATTCGGAGATAGCTGCGGTTATTCTTTCGCTGCCGTTAACGTGACAAGCCGTACCCTGGCAGGACATAATAAGATACTTGCCGATAGGAGTAAGTCTGAACTGCGAATAGAAAGTAGCAACGCCCATAACGTCTGCAGGGGTAATACCGACTCTCTCTGCGATGCAGTACATAACGTCCTTGGGGAGATAACCGTAGATATTCTGTGCTTTCTGAAGAATAGTAATAAGATTGCTTGATGAACCTGCGTATTCGTTGAGAATTTCCTCAAGCAGAGTAAGGTCACTTTTGGGACCCTGACAATTACACTGACACATAATAATGCCTCCTGATTTGTTTAAAAACTAACCTTGATAACTATAACACACTGAATTGATATATTCAAGCAAAAGCTTTTACCTGAAAATTTGTAACACTTTTTCTGAAATAACATAAGATGACAGTGTAAGCGCCTGATAAATCAGCAACGCTTCAAACACCACTCCGACCGATGATACGGCGGATTCTTGCAAGGAGGTTACATCATGGGTTGCGGATGCAATAACAACTGGTTCCTTTTCATCATCCTCATTCTTCTCTTCTGCGGTGACTGCGGTTGCAACAACGGTTGCGGCTGTAACAGTGGCAGATCGAATGACTGCGGCTGCGGTTGCGGTTGCTAAATAAGGGATAATATCCCTGCCGCCTCCTCTTGAGTCAAACCGCCCGGGGAGGCGGCAAAATTTCTCGGAATTACGTCCTGCCAACGCAGGGCGTATTTTTTTGCATTCTCTTCACCGATTGTGACCCCTCTGAGGTCTGTAAGCGAAGAAATAACCGCCTTGACGGTCTCGGCTTCATCAGTCAGAGAAATAAATTTCTTCATTTTTTCTGGAGCAAATTCCGCACATCTGTCAATATACGGTGTAAAAAATGTGGCACACGCTGTCCCGTGAGGAATACCGTAATTTTCGGTCAGAACGTAGCCGAGAGGATGCGGAAAAGCTGTTCCGCAGGTGTTGATTACAAGTCCTGCGTAAACCGAGCCGTAATAGAGTTTTTCACGCAGATTTAATGAAATATTTTCAGATTCGGAAAGCTCTTTGAGTCCTTCATAAATCATCGGAATGCACTTTTCTGCCCACAGTTCAACAGTGCCGTTGCACTTGGTTGTGAAAAAGCCTTCAACTGCGTGAGCAAAAGCGTCAAGAGCCGTTGAAACCGTTGATGCATAAGGCAAAGAGCAAGTATATTTCGGGTCGCAAAAAGCAATTTTGGCATAGCAATCATCACCCGAAATGCTCTTCTTGACACCAGTTTCATCATTCGTTAAAACAGCAACAGCCGTAACCTCACTGCCCGTGCCTGCAGTAGTGCCCACAAGAGCAACGGGAAGCGGCGGATTTTTATATTCGCGTTTGTAAATATCGATAGCGGACAAGTCCGGATTCGAGGCGTAAATTGCAACCGCCTTTGCGGCATCCTGCACCGAGCCTCCACCGATACCAAGAATAAAATCCGCATCGGAATTTCTTGCCGCCTCACCAGCTTCACGGCAAGCGGAAATCAACGGGTTTTCACCGATTTTATTATAAATTGAATAACCGATTTTTTCGTTATTCAGAGCAGTTTCAGCATCGCTTAACGCACCGCTTTTCACAGCACCGCTGCCACCCGTGAGAATCAGACATTTCTTGCCGAGCTTTGCAAGAAAACCCGAATTATTCAAGAGCGCATTTTCACCGCATATGCATTTTACGGGCATATATATAATATCGTTCATACCAACTCTCCTTAAGCTGAATGGAGTAATTATGTTACATATTTTAACAGATTTTTTATGAAAATCCAACAATTTTTTTAGTTTTATCTTAACTGTATTGAAAAATTATATTATAAGGTGTATTATATATTAACTAAATTATAATGGGTTAGAATGGCGGTGACCGGATTTTGAAAAAAATCGGAACAATTTTCGCAGCAGTTGCCACTGTTATTCTCATCGCAGTTATCGTCTGGGACGGTTATTTCAACAAAAATACTTCCACTGATTTTTTTGCTATGGATACCGTCATAAGTGCCTCGGTTTCAGGTGCAGATTCCGAAATCTGCGTTGAAAAGATTGAAGCTTGTGTGAATAATCTCGACGCTCTTCTTTCAAGGCACGATGAAAAATCCGAAATCAGCAAAATCAACAACAGCTCAATCGCAACAGTCAGCGAAAAGCTTGGCGGATACCTTTCCTCGTTGCTTGATATCTGTCAAAAAAGCGGCGGTGCATTTGATATAACCCTCGGCGCAGTCAGTGACTTGTGGAGCTTCGGCAAAAACGCAAGTATTCCCGATGAAACCGAATTGCAAAAAGTCTTGTCGGAATGCGGATACGAAAATATAAGTATTTCGGGTAACACCGTAACTTTAAGCTCGGGCAAAATTGATTTCGGTGCCGTTGGCAAAGGAATTGCCCTTGATGAAATACGCACCATTCTCGACGCATCAAAAATCAACGAAGCAACCGTCAGCGTCGGCGGAAGCGTTCTGATTTACGGTAAAGAAGCCGTAAAGGTCGGTATCAGAGATCCCTACGGTAATGCCGGCAGAAGCATTGCATCCCTGCTGCTTTCAGACACCTGCGTTTCAACCTCGGGCAGTTACGAGCGACATTTTGAAGAAAACGGCAAAAGATATCATCACATTCTCAATCCGAAGACGGGATATCCCGTTGATAACGGACTTATCAGCGTAACGATCATTTCTGACAGCGGTCTTGTCAGCGACGCTCTTTCAACTGCCTGCTTTGTGCTCGGAATTGAAAAAGGCACCGAGCTTGCAGAGGCTTACGGATGCGAAGCAATTTTCATTACCGAAAGCAAACAGATTTACACCACAGAGAGCATTGCATCAGAAATTGAAATCACCGACTCTTCCTACACTTTGATTGGATATGAAAATTAAACTTTTTAAAAAAGGCGATATAGCGGTTATTCTCGTTATCCTAGTTATCGCCGCAACGTTCTGGATTTATAAATCGCAAAACACAGATCGCCTTGAAGCGGTTATCACCGTTGACGGTAAGACCGTTGAAACAATCGACCTTTCTGCAGTTAACGAGAAAATAATATTCGAGCCTGACACCAATCCCAAGGTAGTCATAGTTGCCGAAAACGGCGAAATTTATTTCGAATCCGCTGATTGCGAGGATAAACTCTGCATCAACTGCGGCAAACTCAGCAGGAAAGGAGATACCGCCGTCTGTTTGCCTGCCCGAACGGTTGTTACCGTCAGCGGCTCCGACGTCGGCATTATGACCTACTGATATGAAAAAAAGCATCGCTTTCAAAACTGCGCTCGGAGCAATCCTCTGCGCTCAGGCATTGGCTCTCGGCTTTCTCGAAAGCCTGATACCGCCGCTGCCCTTTCTCCCCCCCGGAGCAAAACCGGGATTTTCAAACATCATCACTATGTTTGCCGCAGGCAGTTTAGGTTTGCCGCAAGCACTCTTCATCACTCTTGTAAAAGGCGGCTTCGCTTTCGTAACAAGAGGATTCACGGCAGGAATTATGAGTCTTTCGGGCGGAATT
>JAGBUT010000143.1 GCA_017630695.1 Clostridia bacterium | reverse complement strand
CGAGCCCTACGTTGTACCGATGAATTACGGTTATACCCTTGAAAACGGCAAACTTACGCTCTGGCTTCACGGTGCAAAAAGAGGCAGAAAGCTTGACGTTATGAGAGCAAATCCAAAAGTTTTCTTCGAAATGGAATGCGGAATTACTCCGTTTGAGGGAGAAATTGCCTGCAAATACGGTATAACTTACGCTTCCGTTATGGGCAAGGGCATTGTCGAAATCGTTGAAGATATTGAAACAAAAAAATCTGCGCTTTCATTCCTGATGAAAACGCAGACAGGCAAGGATTTTGAATTTGAAGATAAAATGGCTGACGTTGTAAGCGTTATCCGAATTGACGTTTCGGAATTCACCGCAAAGCACAGACCTGCACCCAAGAAATAACAAAAAGGGACCGGCCTCATCGGGCAGTCCCTTAATTTTTTTATTTATCCTTTTTCTCATCAAGGTGTTCCTTGAGAATATAGATAGGTCTGTTTTTGACCTGAACGTACATCTTTGAGAGATATTCGCCTATAATCCCGAGGCAGAAAAGAATGAGTCCGCCGATGAGAAGCAAGAGCGTAACGATTGTTGCGTAGCCGGGCACGTCGATTCCGAAAAAAAGCTTCTGCACGACAACAACAATAAGATAGATTATCGAAAGGCATGATGAAAACAGACCGATAAACGTTGATATTCTGAGAGGCATAGTTGAGAATGCAAAAATACCTTCAAGCGCATATTTGAAAAGCTTACCTACGCTCCACTTGGTTTCTCCGCTTTCTCTTTCGGCAACTACGTAAGGTATATACTTTGTGTTGAATCCGACGTAGCTGAAAATACCCTTTGAGAATCTGTGGAATTCACTCATCGAAAGAATCGCATCAACCATAGGACGTTTCATCAATCTGAAATCCGATGCACCGTTTACAAAATCAACGTCGGATATTTTATTTATTGTTTTATAGAATGAAGATTTAACAAACGAAATCAATGCGTTTTCTTTTCTCTTTTTTTGATATGCGGTAACGCAATCAATATCTTCATCCGAATTGAGCACGTCAAGCATTTCGAGAACAACCTCGGGTCTCTGCTGCAAATCAGCATCGATAAGGCACACGAGGTCTCCCTTCGCTTTGGTAAGGCCTGCATAGATTGCCGATTCCTTACCGAAATTCCGGCTGAAAGTCAGCACCTGAACGTTATTTTTGACGTTCAGATCACTGTGGATATATCTTAACTTTTTATAGGTCTGGTCAGAACTTCCGTCATTGACGAAAACAAACTCATAGTCATCGACCTTGTTTTCAAAAACTCTGTCGACTTCGCTGAAAAACTTTTCAACGTTGCCCTCTTCGTTATAGCAAGGAACAATCAACGATAATTTCATCATCCGTCACCCCTTTATATTTTATTTCATATACAGTAGATTATAACAACATCGCATTTAAAAGTCAACCATATAGCAACAAAGCAAAAGCAGAGCACCGCAAGATGCTCTGCTTATCAATTAATACCAAAGGAAACCGAGAAGAAGAATGCGGATGATCATCTGCCACCACGCATACGAAACCGTAACGTTAAAGGTTGCTGTCATACCTTCGTATTCAACAGTCAGCTTCTGTGAGCCGATTTTCTTGGAATCAAAGCCGGTAACCTTCATCTTCGACGTATCGGTAACGGTCTGCTTTTCTCCGTTTTCGGCAATAAACTCAAGTTCAAGTCCGCTGATTTCAAAAGTTTCTTTGTAGAAATAGCTTGTCTTTGAAGGAAGTGTTTTTACTGACACACCTGATTTCACGTAGATATCAAACGTGCCGAATTTATCTGATGAGAAGATGATTTTACCGTCAGACACGGTGAAATTCACTCTCTGGCTGCCGTTGAGCATAACAACAAAATCTGTTCTTCCTGCGTATTTTTCAGGTACGGGAATGCTGATTGTTGCCTTACCCTTTGAGGGGTTTGTCAAAACGCCGTCTTTAAAGAATCCAATTTCGCTGCTTGCAATCTGCTTATAGTTTTCACCGTCAAACTCAACTCCGCCTGATACAGCAGAGAATGATTTTGAGGTTGCATTAAAGCTGATTTCGTTTTCGTTACCGCCGAAAATTCCACCGTCAAAATCTGCAGTGATTCCGCCTTCTGCATCGAAATTATATTTTACAATTGCAGTAAAGCTTACATTTTTATTAGGCATTTTGGCAGGAAGCTCGGTTTCATTTCCTTTTTCATCAAGCCAACCGAGAATCTCAAGACCCTCAATATCGCTCAGGTCAGGTTCGGGAAGTACACTGCCTTCAGTAACAACGAAAATGAATTCTTCTCCACCAATATAATATTTCAGAGTATGGCTGTTTACAAGCCACATTGCATTGAGAGTAACGTCTTTTGCCGGCATCACAAACTGACTGCCCGCTTCATAGAAACCGTCGCCTAACCAATAAACAAAGCTGTAGCCCTCCTTTTCACACTCGGGAAGAATGACGGTATCACCTGTAAGCACTTCCATCGGTTCAACGGCTTCGCCGCCGTTTACGTTAAAAACAAGCTTGTGCTTCTTAAAATTGTTTACGGTTGCGCCTACGTTTGTGAAATCAACCTCGTATTCAGAAAGCGAAACAACGTCACCAACGTATCCGCCTTCTTCGCCGACGGGAACGTTTATAGCGCCCTTGGGGTTATCGGGAGTCATAAGTGCGCTGTCAAGAGCCTTCACGGTGCTTTCTTTTTCGGGAGCGTTGGTTTTGACTTTAAGCTCGAATTCCGCAATCCACTCATCAACATCAAGCTTTGTGTTACCTGCAGAAATCGGGAATGAATAGGAAATTCTGACAAATCTGTATTTCTGTGCATCATCCTGAGTAACAACACCGTCGCTGACTAATCTTTTTACGGGGTTGCCGTCTGCAGAATAGAATGCCGCTGTAACTTCTGCACCTGAAATTACGGAATGCTCATCGTTTGAAGCTATACTCTGAATAACATCCTCAACATATGCAGACTCAAAAAAATCAGCCTCATAGCAGAGAAGTATCGAGCCGGTATTGGTAGGATAATCCGTGCCAACACTTACTCTGACCTTAACAGCTTCACCGTTTTCAACTTTATCGGTTACTGTCCATTCGCCATTGTTTCCCTTTATAATTTCTGTTTTGATTT
>JAGBUT010000142.1 GCA_017630695.1 Clostridia bacterium | reverse complement strand
TGCGGTGAAAAAATAGGACTTCTCGGCAACAGAAAGCTCGAAGACGGCAATATGTGTAAGGACTGTGCAAAGAAGCTTTCACCCTTCTTCAGCGACAGAAGAAGCTCAACAATCGATGAAATCAAGCAGCAGCTTGCTTACAGAGAGCAGAACAAGGTTGCTCTTAAGTCTTTCAGACCCAACCTCACTTTCGGTGACGGCAAGAAGATTTATGTTGATATGGCAAACGGCAATTTCGTTGTTTCAAACTACAGCCCCAACAACTGGGATGACGAGAATCCCGATGTTATGGCTCTTTCATCAATTATGAGCTGCAATCTCAAGATTGATGAAGATAAGGACGAAATCTATACTCAGGGCAAAGACGGTCAGAGAGTTAGTTACAATCCTCCCAGATACAAGTTCTACTACAACTTCATTCTTGAATTTGCAGTAAACAACCCCTATTTTGACGATTTCAGAGTTCAGCTCAATACTTTCCGTGTTGAGGGTATGGGCACAATGGAATACAACAAATATCAGCAGATGGCTATGGAAGTTATCAACACTCTCACTCCCGGCAGAGGTGGCGCAATGCCCAATATGATGAATGGCGGTATGCCCATGAATAACGGTATGCCTATGAATCAGGGCTTTGCTCCTGCAAACGCTTACGGTCAGCCTAATCCTTATGCACAGCAGAATCCCTACGGTCAGCCTCAGGCTAATCCCTATGCCCAGCAGAATCCTTACGGTCAGCCTAATCCTTATGCACAACAGAATCCCTACGGTCAGCCTCAGGCTAATCCTTACGCACAGCAGAATCCTTACGGTCAGCCTCAGGCAAACCCCTATGCACAGCAGAATCCTTATGCACAGCCTCAGCAGGCAAATCCCTATGCTCAGCAGAACGCTTATGCACAGCCTCAGCAGGCTCCCGTTGCACAGGGTTGGATTTGCCCCGCTTGCAATGCAACAAATGAAAGCGGTGCATTCTGTGCTTGCTGCGGAACTCCCAAAGCTAACTGATAATTTATATGAATAAAAAGATGAAAGTTGCGATAATCGTGATTTTGGTCGGTGCTGTTGCCATTGCCGCCGCAGTCGGTGTGTGGTATTACAAAACGAAATTTTACATACCCGATAAAGGCGGCATGGAACGTGATTTGTCGGATACGGTTGTATCCTGCTCTTATTCCACGGGCGGCGGAATGGACGGCGGCTCAATGAATATGAGAATATATCTCAACGAGAAAAACGAGGTATGGTTTGAATATTATAATCAGCCGTATGTCGGTGCTGAAGAAGAATCCGCAAGTTTTCAGATTGATGCAGAAGCATTGGAAAAGATAAGGCGCAAATGCAAGGAATTCGGTGTTCTTAATTGGGGTGAACTCAAGTACAGCGAGGAACAGCTTCTTGATGCGCCCACAACTTCCGTGAGCTTTACTTACGGAGATAACGAATATTATTCTGTTAATTCAAGTCGTGAGCTTCCGAAGAATTCAGCAGGTTTCTTCTCGGCATTTTATGAAATTCTTAATGAATACAATACGCAAGGAGGTAATTAACCTTGTCAGCAATAACTGAACAGAAATGTCCGCATTGCGGCGGTGCAGTCGAATTCAATGTCGGCGCACAGAAACTCAAATGTCCCTATTGCGATGCAGAATTTGATATTGCCGCTATTCAGCAGGCAGAAGAATTTACCGCAAACACGGTTGAACAGATTAACTGGAATTCGCAGGGCTCACAGTGGGGTGCAGGCGAAACAGACGGTATGAGCGTTTATGCTTGTAATTCCTGCGGCGGTGAAATTGTTGCCGATGCAACAACCGGTGCAACAAGCTGTCCTTACTGCGGTAATCAGGTTGTTATGAAGGGTCAGTTCTCGGGTGCGCTCAAGCCTGATCTTGTAATTCCTTTCAAGCTCGATAAAAAAGCCGCAAAGGAAGCACTCAAAAAGCATTTCATGGGCAAAAAATTTGTTCCCAAGGCATTTTTAGCCGAAAACAAGCTTGATGAAATCAAGGGTGTTTATGTTCCTCATTGGCTTTTCAGCTGTGATGCGGTTGTAAATGCAACCTATCAGGCTGAAAAATACAGACATTGGTCTGACAGTAAGAATAACTATACCGAAACCACCGCTTTCAATATTTACAGAAGCGGCTCAATCGGTTTTGATAACGTTCCCGTTGACGGCTCAACAAAAATGCCCGATGACCTTATGGAATCAATCGAGCCTTTCAACATCAATGAAGCCGTTCCTTTCAACACGGCATATCTCGCAGGTTACCTTGCAGATAAGTATGACGTTGATGTTGATCAGAGCATGAACAGAGCAAATCAGAGAATCCAGGCAAGTGCTCTCAATGCATTTGAAGATACCGTTGATGGTTACGATTCCGTAAGCCCCATTCAGGCGGCAATGCAGGTTGCAAACGGCTCATATAAGTATGCTCTTTATCCCGTATGGATTCTTAACGTTAAATGGAACGGCAAAACTTATACTTATGCTATGAACGGTCAGACAGGCAAACTTGTAGGCAATATTCCCACCGAAGAAAAGAAGGCAAAGCTCATCGGCGGCCTCGGCGGTGCGGCGGTCGGCGCAATCATCTATGCGATTATTGCGATAATTTCATCGCTTTAAGGAGGTGCGGAAGAAATGACTAAAAAGATTTTTGCAATTCTTATTGCGGTTATGGTCTGCCTTTCAATGGCACTTTCCGCATCGGCTTATACAAGTCAGTATGTTTATGACCCCGAATATAAGCTTTCCGACAGCGAGCTTTATGAACTCAATAACTATGCCGCAGGCATAGAAAACGAAAGCGGTTATGCTCTCATTTTCTGCATCATCTCCGATAACGGCGGTATGACGAACGAAGAATATGCCGAAGAAGCATATTACAGCTATACGGATTCAAAGGATGCAGTTGTTTTTGTTCATAACGAAACAGAGAAAGTCTACAACTACTATATTGCAGGCGATGAAAAAGGAATTTTCAACGAGTCTGTTATCAATGCAATGGAAACCGCTTATGATACAAACGAAAGTTATTTTGGCGGAATCATGGGATTCTATGCGGCTGCCGAAACAGCGCTTGATGCTCCTGTTTATAACACCGCACCCACAGGCGGCAATGCGGTAACAAACGCTCCCGATTCAAATGAAACTGATTTTGCTCATGTTGACAGAACTCTTCCTCTCGTTGTTGACCAGGCAAACATAATTCCCGATGACGTTGAAGCCGCACTTATCGCAAGATGCGAAACAATAGCGGAAGAATACAAAATGGAAGTTGCTATTGTTACTGCTTCGGACTTCGGCGGTCTTATCGCAGAGGCTTACGCCGACGATTTCTATGATTTCAACGGCTACGGCTACGGCGAAAACGATGACGGTATGCTTGTTGTGTATAAACCCGGTGAAGAGGGCGAAAGAGAAATTTATATCACAACCCACGGTAACGGCTCATCCGTTTTCTTCCAGGGAATCCGTGAAGGCATCATTACCGATATGAAGGATTACCTCATTGCGGAGGATTACGAAAAGGCATTCAACACATACCTTGACAGAGCGGAAGAACAGCTCAAGCCCGGCACTCCCGTTATCTGGCTCTTTGTTCTTGCATGTGTCGGTGCGGTTGTCGGTCTGCTTATCACAGGCTCAATGACTTCAAAG
>JAGBUT010000141.1 GCA_017630695.1 Clostridia bacterium | reverse complement strand
CCGACGGCGCAAAGGGTATGGCAGGAGCGATTGCAAAAGCGGAAGAAATTGCCGCTGAAACAGAGGGTGCTTTCATTCCTGCGCAGTTTGATAACCCCGACAACGCCGCCGCACATTATAAAACGACGGGTCCCGAAATCTGGGCGGATACTGACGGAGAGATTGATATCTTTGTTGCAGGTATCGGCACGGGTGGTACGATAACGGGCACGGGCAGATATCTCAAAGAGAAAAATCCTGATATAAAAATCATTGCCGTTGAGCCTGCAGACTCACCGTTTCTTTCGCAGGGCAGAGCAGGTGCTCACGGACTTATGGGTATCGGTGCAGGTTTCGTGCCGAAAATCCTCGATACTTCAATTTACGATGAAATCATAACCGTCACAACGGATGAAGCATATGCATCGGCAAAGAAAACAGTTAAAAATGAGGGCATCCTTGTCGGCATAACATCGGGTGCGGCTCTTCATGCGGCACAACTTGTTGCATCAAGACCTGAAAATTCGGGCAAAAAAATCGTTGTGCTTCTTCCCGACGGAGGTGAAAGATATCTTTCAACCCCGATGTTTGATTGATAGGAGAAATTATGTCACAGACCTCAAACTTAAAAACAAATCCTGATGCTTGTCCTCTTGCCAAGAAATGCGGCGGATGTCAGCTTCAGAATATGACTTATAATCGCCAGCTTAAATGGAAGCAGGCAAGATGCGAAATTCTGCTCAAAAAATTCGGCAAGGTTTCAAAAATCATCGGTATGGAAAACCCTTACCATTACCGCAACAAAGTTCAGGCGGCTTTCGGCAGAACGAAAAGCGGCAAAATTATTTCGGGAGTTTATCAATCGGGCAGTCACCGAATCGTTTCGGTTGATTCTTGCATGACCGAGGATGAAATTGCAGATAAGATTATCGTTGATATCCGCAATATGGTTCCCAAATTCAAAATCTGGACTTACGATGAGGATAAAGGAACGGGATTTCTTCGCCACGTGCTTGTTAAAAGAGGTTTTACAAGCGGCGAGGTGATGGTTGTTATCGTCGGTTCAAGCGGATATTTCCCGATGAAGAAAAAATTCACTGCAGCTTTGCTTGAGATGCATCCCGAAATCACAACCGTAGTGCTCAATATCAACCCCAAGGATACAAATCTCGTACTCGGTGACAAGGAAGAAGTTCTCTACGGTAACGGATATATCGAGGATACTCTTTGCGGATGTGTTTTCAGAATTTCGCCCAAATCTTTCTATCAGATTAATCCCATTCAGACGGAAAAACTCTATAACAAGGCGATGGAATTCGCACAGCTCGACAAGAAAACGAGAGTAATCGATGCGTATTGCGGTATCGGAACAATCGGTCTTGTTGCGGCGAAAACAGCAGGCGAGGTTATCGGTGTTGAACTTAATCCCGATGCGGTCAAGGACGCAAATTCCAACTGCAAACGCAACGAAATGAAAAATGCAAAGTTTTATTGTGCGGATGCAGGTGATTTTATGGAGGCTCTTGCGGCAGAAGGAGAAAGTGCAGACGTTGTTTTTATGGATCCGCCCAGAGCAGGCAGCAGCAAGAAGTTTATTGAATCTCTTTCGAAAATGGCTCCTAAAAGAGTTGTTTACATATCCTGCAACCCCGAAACTCTTGCAAGAGATTTGCAGCTGTTGACCAAAAAAGGCTATGAAGTCAAGGCAAACCAACCCGTTGATATGTTTCCGCACACAAACCATATAGAATGCGTTTGCTCACTTGAGAGAAAATAAAAACAACCCTACGGAGGGCTGATTATGATTAAAATTACGACACCTGAAATGTTTGCAGATTTATCCGACGGCAACCGTTTTATCGGTGAAATGCCGCAGATGGTCGGCTCATCAATCAATATCGCAGGCAAAAACAACGTTCTTTTCTGTGAAAAGGGCGTACGTCTTGTAAACTCAGTTATCACGTTCAATGCAGATAATTCAATCGTCTATCTTTGTGAAAATAAAAATGCTTATAAAATCAACGTCAGCGTTTATAACAATAACGTTTTCTATTCGGGAAGAGATAACTATTTCAACGGCGTTCTGAACGTTATTCTCTCCGAGCAGAAGCATTTCTTTATCGGCAACGATTGTCTGCTCTCATTCGGAATCTGGGTCAGAAATGCAGATCCACATCTGGTATATGATTGCGAGAGCAAAAAGAGAATCAATCCCACCCAGAGTATCTATTTCGGTGACCACGTATGGGTTGGTCAATCGGCTATGATTCTCAAAGGTACGCAGGCTGAATCAGGAAGCATCATCGGTGCAATGAGCGTTGTTTCGAATAAAAAAATCCCTGCCAACAGTTCTTTTGCAGGCAACCCTGCAAAGAAAATCAAGGAGGGAATATTCTGGCGAGATCCTTGCGTTCATGCTTGGACTGATAAAAAGACGGAAGAATCCGAAAGTTTCAACGAGAAAACATATATCTACAAATACAAAATAGGAGAGTTTATCTCTTTTGATGAAATAGAAGAAAAGCTTCTTCCGAAACATTCGGTTGATAAGAAGCTGAAATTCCTTGATAAAATTTCGGCTAATGATGATAAAAACCGCTTCTGCTCCGATAAGAGGAAAAAAAGCGGCTTCTTCGCAAGATTCAAAAAATAACGTCGTATCCTGAAACGAATTTTTGTATGATTCCGATTTTTAGGGAGAGTTTATATGATTAACCGTATTGTTTCTTTTCTGATATCGTTCTGGATGGCAGTTTCCTCGCTGTTTATCGGAATTGCTCCTGCGGATAAGCTCCGTCTTGTTGTACCCGAGGACTGGGAGCTCTGCATCGGTGACAGCCGCACCGTTGAGTGCGTTTTTGCTGACAGAATCAAAAACCGCAGGCTCGAATGGAGCACAGACCCTCAAAACGTTGCAACCGTTGATAAGTGGGGCAGAGTAACGGCTCTTTCCGTCGGCAAGGCAACGGTTACTGCAAAGGGAGACGGTTTTTCCGACAGCGTTGAACTCAACGTTGTCGAAACGCCTACAATACTTGAAAACAGAGAAACCGCAAAGGTTGATTTCGGCGGTACAAGTGTGGAAGAAGTGGAAAACCTGCAGAAAATTGTTTCCCGATTTGAAACGGGTAACCCTGCAATTCCCGAAGCAATTTCGTCAATAACCGATTATTCTGCTTATCAGACCGCCGTAACCGCGGACGGTGCAGTATGGACGATAACAGATTACGGCGTTTTGCGCACGTATGAAAGCGCACCTACCGAGCGCGACGTTGAACAGCGTTTTATGGGTGACAGATATTTTTATTCAAGTGATACAACAAACGGTAAAGTGCTTGCGATTGTTGCCGACGGTGGAAACGGTATCTGGACGGTTATGGAGCAGGGCGTTACCCACATAGAGATGGTTGAAGCTTCAGGTGTTGAAAAGGCATCAAATATGAGCCGACTCACACAAGAATGCGTTTCCAGATTCGGATATACCGATGCCGCATATAATTACAGCGGCACCTGGACAAGCTCGTGGAATGACAACGACGGACTCTGGACTTCGATGTACGGTGCAGGTGAGCTGATGCGTTACGCCTCACTCAAAGAAAACGGACTCGCCTCACAGGAAGAGCTTGAAGAAGCAAAAGCGGCGGCATATAAATCTGCAGAGGCTGTGCTTCTGCTCTACTATATTTCAATGCGTTCAGGCACAACCGAAGCGTATATCAGAATGCAACAGCCCGAAACCGTTCCCGGTGCGACCGAGGACAGATGGCTCTCCGCAAACGCTCTTGAAAAAGGCGGAGACCCATCGTTTATTATCCCCTCGCAAAGTCCTGCCGATTATTTCAGTAAGGCGAATGCGGCATATACCTGGCTGAGTAATGCTTCGATGTTCGATAACAAAAATTCATATTATCCCGTGACCGAAGCGGATTGGTCAGACCCGATGCAGAACCCCGACACAGAATACGAAAAACAAATCCGTCTGCTCGAGGGATATCCTGCAAGAACTTTCACCCTCAAAAAAGATGCAGGTGTACTCCACGATAATATCTATTGGTCGGTCAATTCCGACGGCACGGCAACTGGTGTTTCCGATAAGCCTGAGGGTTCAAGCGGCCATCTTCTCAACAACGAAAATCTTCGCGGAGTCAGGGTTGATGCTTCCGCAAAAGTTCCCGAGCGTTTATGGAACGACCTTCTCGGCGACGGAATCAAGCCCGAGGATATCATTTACAAAACCGATACAAGCGCCGATGAGCTTGTCGGTCATATGTTTATCTTTAAGCTGATTTACGATATAATTGCTCCCGAAGATCCCGAAATCAAGGAGCTTCTTGTAAATGCAATCGATAATCTTGCACAGCATCTGAGCGATAACAGCTATATGCTCTGCGATGCAACGGGTCAGCCCTCAACGTGGTCAAACTTCGGCAGAACGCTTTTCAATGCAGGCAGTTCGGTTGCCGAATCCTCGCTGCACGGACTTGTTCTGCTCGATATTTTCAAAACCGCGGCATATATCACGGGATATGAAAAATGGGAAAACGAATACAGAATGGCGGCTCTTGACCCTGCTTATGAATATGCAAAGGTTGCCTCACAGCACTATGACCGAATGATGATCGCAATGAAATATACTATCGGTGATGCAACTGTTCATCTGCTCGGAAACGTTGTGGGAGCACTTGAAAAAACCAGGCTTGTCAGAATGGTTTACAGATTTATCGTTAACTATTCGAGCGAGGAAATGGCGATGCTCGCGTTTTATTCGATGTTCCAGCTCGAAAATGATGAAAAAATCCTGAAATATTACAGGCAGGCAATCGACGATTGGTGGATTTCAATCCGTTACAGCGAAAACCCATTGTGGTATTACGTTTATCAGCTTGCCTACCCTGATAAAAAGATTAACGACGCTTACGGCAACAACATCGTTGAAACTGCGGCATGGTCGCTGAGCAGACACCCGTGGGAAACAATGATGTATCTTTCCTCAAACAAAAACCGCGACGATATTGCATACGTCAATCTCCGTGATTACGGTCTCGGTTTCAACGAAGCGCTCAGCTATGACGTAAAAACAAGTGGCAGACTTCCCGTTTTGGAAGAAAACGCTTCAATTCTCGATATGGTCGGAATTGTCCTTCAGATGAAAGATCTCGATTGGGCGGTTGCTCCTCCCGACGAAAGAGTGCTTTATAAATACAACACAAACAGCTATCAGCTTGAAGGCTGGCATAACAGTCATTGTATGCAGGCTTCAACAACCTATACTCTTCCGTATTGGATGGGCATTTATCACAACATAATGAAATGAAAAAACGGCAGGATTCATTTCGAATCCTGCCGATATTTTTTAGGATTAAAGTCTTGTGATTTCGATGATGATAGCCCAGAGTTTTGTGCCCTTGAAGAAAGTGATAAACTTTTCAATGAAGCTTACTTCGCGTTCTTCATATTCAGCAGGCTCGCTGCCGTCATCGAGAACGAAAGCCTGTGAGCAGGTAAGACCACCTTCGCCGAAGAGCTCTGCTCTGATGTAAGCAAAATTTTCTGCGCCTACGATTTCATCGAGGTTAAGTGTGTATGAACCGCCGTTTGAAACGTCAACAGTCTTGATAACCTTGCCGTTTGCAATCCACTGAAGCATTGTGCTGTCGGTTGTTGAAACGGAAACGCTGTGACCTTCAACTGCGATGTTTGTGAACATAGGATAGGGGATGCCTGAATCAACGCAATCGATTTCAGCATAGGGGCCGATTTCGTTGAGTGTGTTTTCACGAAGTCTTCTTGTAACTGCGAAGAAAGCACCGGTCTGCATTGTTTCCTTAATCTCATCGGATGTGTTTTCTTCCATCATAAACACGCTGAAAGAAGAATCGATGGTTTCGGGCCAGTGAGTATCGTTGTTGCTGAATGCGATAACGTTCTTGCCGTAGGGAAGAGTATACATAAGAAGGTTATCCCAGAGAACTCTGTCATAGCCTGTTGTACCGTTTCTTTCATTGAGGATTTCGATACCGAGGCAGCTGTCATATTTGAGGATAAGATCACCGAAGAAGCTTACGCTTGCTGCGTCGTTAACGATATCGGGGTTTGAGTTACTGTCAAGCCAGTCACCGGGATGGTTGATGTATGAAAGACCACCGTTTTCTTCGATGAATGCAAGAGCATCGTCAAAGCCCTTCTCGTTTTCAGCGCCCGCAAAGGTGTTGCCTACGTTTGAGGGAAGGAAATGACCGTTAACGTGGTTCTTGGAGAGAGAAAGGTTATTGAATTCGTTAGCACCGAGAACGGGAGTCATGCCGTAGCCTCTGTCGTTATATGTACCGTTCTTGATTGCTTCGTATTCTTCAGTTGTGAGGTGCTTTACTTCATAACCGAGAAGATGCTGATAGAGATAGAGGGGATGTTTGAAAGGAGCTTCATCCCAGTCAACACCTGTGATGCCGTGGTCAGCAATTGCAAGGAAATCGAAACCTCTTGCATAAGCCTCCTTAACCATAACTTCAAGTGAGTAGTTAGCATCGCTGTAGGTTGTGTGTGAGTGGAGTGAGCCTTTGTAAGCGCCCCAAGCATCGTCGCCTTCCCATACAACGTCTGCATAGGGGTTAACGATTGTGTAGTCTGATGAGGTCTCGCCTGCTGCGAATCCTATTGTGCCAAGCTGAAGGCAAAGGATAACGCTGAGCATAATGCAAAGAGCTTTTTTGAAGTTTTTCATTTTTATACCTCCTGAAAAAATTACATATAATATTAAACCACTTTAATGCGATAAAGTCAAGCGTTTTTAATCAAAAGGCAAACGCATTCTATGTGACCCGTTCGGGGAAACATATCAACGGGAGTGGCTTTGACAGCTGTGTAACCGAGGTCTGCAAAGATTCTGCAGTCCCTTGCAAGGGTTGCGGGATCGCAGGAAACGTAAACGATTCTCTTCGGCTGCATTTGTGCTGCGGTGTTAATCATATCGGGAGAGCAACCTTTTCTCGGAGGGTCGAGGATAATAACGTCGGGTTGGATACCTTCATTCTTAAGGGTTTCTGCCGCTTCGGCAGCATCACCGCAGAGAAAACGGGCATTTGTTATGCCGTTTATCTGCATATTGAGTTTTGCATCCTCGATTGCTTCGGGTACAATTTCAACACCAATGATTTCCTTCGCCTTTGATGCCATTGAGAGTCCGATTGTACCTGCTCCGCAGTAAAGGTCGAATACGGTTTCGTTACCGCTGAGGTCAGCGTATTCAGCCGCTTTATTATAAAGCTTTTCCGCCTGATTTCGGTTGACCTGATAAAAAGAGAGGGGGGAAATACGGAAGGTCAGACCGCAGAGAATATCAGTGATGTAATCTTCACCCCAAAGGGTGCGGCAGGTTTTGCCGAGGATTACGTTTGTTTTTTCTTTATTTACGTTGATAAGAATGCTTCTGATTGAAGGCTCGGCTTCAGTGAGTGCCGAAACGAGCTTATCTTCATTCGGAAGTTTATTGCCGTTAATGACAGCGCAGACCATAATCTCGCCGCTTTTTGTACCTTTACGTAAATAAACGTGACGAAGCAGACCTTTATGAGCTGTTTCGTCGTAAACGGTGACTCCGTTTTCTTTTATGTATTTCGAAAATACAGCGAGAATTTTTTCGAAATTCTCGGGTTGAAGCAGACAGTCGGGGCAATGGATTACTCTGTGACTATG
>JAGBUT010000140.1 GCA_017630695.1 Clostridia bacterium | reverse complement strand
GAAGAAAGAGAAAGAGGTATCACAATCAACACAGCTCACGTTGAGTACGAGACAGAAACACGTCACTACGCTCACGTTGACTGCCCCGGCCACGCTGACTATATCAAGAACATGATCACAGGTGCTGCACAGATGGACGGTGCTATCCTTGTTATCGCTTCAACAGACGGCCCCATGGCTCAGACAAAGGAACATCTCCTTCTTGCTCGTCAGGTTGGCGTTCCCAAGATCATCGTTTTCATGAACAAGGTTGACCAGGTTGACGACCCCGAACTCCTCGAGCTCGTTGAAATGGAAATCCGTGAAACACTTGCTGAGTACGGCTTCGATGAAGAAGGCCCCATCATCAAGGGTTCAGCTCTTAAGGCTCTCGAATATGCTGGCGGTGACACATCAGACGCATCACTTGCTCCCATCTGGGAACTCATGGAAGCTGTTGACAGCTACATCCCCACACCCGACCGTAAGGCAGACCTTCCCTTCCTTATGCCCGTAGAAGACGTATTCACAATCACAGGTCGTGGTACTGTTGCTACAGGTAGAGTTGAAAGAGGTCAGCTCAAGACTGGTGAAGAACTCGAAATCGTTGGTCTTACAGAAGAAAAGAGAAAGACTGTTTGCACAGGTATCGAAATGTTCCGTAAGATCCTTGACTACGCAGAAGCAGGCGATAACATCGGTGCTCTTCTTCGTGGTGTTCAGAGAACAGAAATCGAACGTGGCCAGGTTCTTTGCAAGCCCGGTTCAATCAACCCCCACACAAAGTTCAAGGGTCAGGTTTACGTTCTTAATAAGGAAGAAGGCGGCCGTCATACTCCCTTCTTCAACAACTACCGTCCTCAGTTCTACTTCAGAACAACTGACGTTACAGGCGTAATCAGCCTTCCCGCTGGCACAGAAATGTGCATGCCCGGCGATAACGTTGATATGGACGTTGAACTCATCACTCCTATCGCTATCGAAAAGGGTCTCCGCTTCGCTATCCGTGAAGGCGGCAGAACTGTTGGTTCAGGCGTTGTTATCGAAATCAACGAATAATTAAAAATTCCTTTTTGGGGAGCAATCGCAAGATTGCTCCCTTTTTTGTTTAAGTTTTGGCTCAGGTTAAAAAAATCCCCCTTGCAGATTTCTCTGCGAGGGGGTTCTTGTTTAAATTGCTTGAAATGAATCTAAAATATTATAGCTTTCATCAAGTGTGCCTGCGACAACCGCTATATAAACGATCTTTCCGTCAACAATTCTGCAAGCAATAACAGAAGAATTTAATCCGGATACACACCAATATTCTTTACCTGCAATTTGTCTTGTGAAAGGGTTACCGCCGCTAAAATCTTCAGCCGCTTTTTTTGCAGAAATACCATCATCGTTATTGACAAATCCAACAATAAAGACTCTGGGCGGATATGTGCTTGAGAGTACGAAGCATTCATCAAAAAAACCTTCATCAACATAAGCGGTTTCAGAGTCAAGGTCGTTTTTTTTAGGAAAATCTGACGGAAGTTCAACCTTAAAACCAAGCCACTCGTTTCTGTAAACACCGTTTGAGTAAGTACCTTTTGAGTATGATTTGCCTGAACCTGATGAGCCTGAGCTTGAACTTGCCTTCGTTGTGCTCGGCACAGTCGGTTTAGCCTGAACAACACCGTTATCGGGTGACGGATCAAAAAATTCAGTTCCGAATTCGTATGCAGGCTGAATTGTGCTGATTTCTGTTTCAGCTTCTGAAGGTGTTTCCGTCAGGCTTTCTTCTTCCGAAACGGCAGCAGTGTTTTCCTTTTCAACGAAAACCGTTACAGTAACGTTTTCTTCAGGCTTGAAGCTTAATTTGCCTGACGTAAACAAAACTCCTAATACGATAACAACGGCAAGAAGAAGAACTGTCGGAATGATTGCGGCAATTTTTGTGCCTGTATTTTTCTTTTTCTTTTCTGTTTTTGGTTTTTCATTTTTGGGATTCGGTGCGGCAGGTGGCGGAGGGGGAGGCGGTGTTTCCGTTATAACGGGTTGCTTTGCTCCGCATATCGTACAGAATTTTGCTTCGTATCGAATGATTCTGCCGCAGTTGATGCATTTCTTATTCATTTTATACACCCTTCTTTCTTATACCTTCTTCAACGGAGATATGAGCGCAGATTTTAAGCATTTTTGAAATTTCCTCACCGTAATCGGGGAGATAGAAAGGATTATCAACAACGCATTCGCCGAAAATCATTTCATAGAAACAGCAGCTCGCAAGGAAGCATCCCATATCGTTGCCGTGGAAACCGTCAACGGTGAGTCTGTCGCCGATAGGAAGCTGTCGTGCAGTCTGCCACGCTCTGCCGCTTGGGATAATCAGATCGATATCCGCTTCGTCAGCCGCTTCAACGTAGCATTCGGTGAGCGCACGGTACATCTCTTCCTGATTGTTGTTATAAGTTGCGAAAGCAGGGTGAAGTGAATCCTTTGCGTATGCCCACGTCTGGTGAAGCATAATCCTTGCTTCAGGTTTCATCATTCTGCAGTATTCTGTAAGCTCCGAGAGATAGGGGGTATAGCTCTCCCTGACACCGCTTAAAGCACTGCCTTGCTGAAGGGTGATAACGTCCCAATCCTCATCCTCAACCGCTTCGTGCAGAGCAACTCCGTCAGGACGGCTCATTTCTGTTTCAAAGGGAAGATAAACCTCGTAATCGTAAGCGTCTTTCTCTTCTTTCCAATTTGTCCAGTGTTGCTCGAGTGAACATCCGCCGATGAAAAGATTGCAGAGAAGAAGGTCTTTGCCTGCCGCCTTTGCAAGGTGAGGCAGGAATTTATGTGCGTTCGTGGAAAAGCTGTTTCCGATTGATAAAACGTTCATTTCTTTCCTCCGTTACTGATGCTTTATGATTTTCTTGAGAGTTGTTCTTTCGTTATCGGGTGTGCATTTTTCGATTGCCACCATATAAAGCGTGATAAGGAAAAGATAGGGGAACGGGCAGAATATACCGGGGTTTACCAGCGACATAAGCTCGAGACCGATATATGAGATAAAAACAAATAAATTGAAGAGAGAAACGTTTTCTTTGAGAACCTTGATTCTATTGATAATCAGATAACCGTATGCCGCAACGCCGACAAGACCGAAGCTGCCGATAATCTGAATGGGGGAGCAGTGATACCAGCAGAGGGTGAATTTTGCGTTGTTGTGAACGTCGCTGTTACCCATATAGCCGAGACCTCTGCCGAAGAGTACGTTGGACTTGAAGTCACCCCAGCCTCTTTCGATGAGCTGAAGGCGGATTGTGTTTTCGTTGAAATCAACGAGTCTGCCGAGGGTGTAGCTGAGCATATCGATGATGGGCTTGATTGCAATCAGTGCACAGCCTGCGGCAACTCCGAGAAACGCAAAGATATGTTTTCTGTGGGGTTTATCAACAACAAGAGTGAACACAATGCAGATAACAAGTTCAACCAAGCCGAAAATCATACCGCCTCTTGAACCCGTGCAAAGAATGGTGATATATGAAAGGATTCCAACGAAGAAATAGGGGAACTTTTTGACCGATAACATAAAGGGGAAGGGCATTGCGAGCATAAGAATGGTTGAAGCGTTGTTTCTCCACTGGAATGCGAGAACGTCGGGGTTTGCAAGGAATTCCGCTCTGCGGCTGAAATATTCTTCAAATACGCAAACAAAGAGGAAGAGTATAATCGCAGTCATCATAAAAGCGATGCGTTGAGAAAAAACGTATTCATCGCGAATTTTAAGCGTTGCGGATAAATACATATATATCAGAAGCATTCCGAAGCCGAGAAGGAAAACGAAGAAAAGAGACGTGGGGCTGAAATATTCCTTAAGGCTCAGGCTTCCGAGACCGCCGATTGTTGTTGCGATTGATGCGGCAAGAATGCCGCCGAAGCACTTACCCTTTGCAAACTTAACTTTATACCTGAAAAAGTGAAGCAGAAAGAAGATAACGATAGGCGGAGCCATCCACCAGAATTTTATGAAGTCGTCAAACGAGTTTTTGCACCTGATTGCAAAGCACGTTACAAACATTATGCCTTCGAGCACGGGGATGAAATCATCCGTGAGGGCAAAGGTCATAGTGATGATAAGCGCAAAAACAAGCGTGCCGAATACCTCTGCACCGATAAAGGCAAAAAACGCGCCCAAGGCAAAGAGAGTAATGGTAAAATACTTTGAAAATATAAAGGATTTTAATTTGTTTTCAACGGGTCTGAGTTTGTCTGCACAGTTAGTTATCATAGCATTCTCCACCGTATAATTAAAATTTAGCCATATATAATAAATAATATCATAAAGAATCATAAAGTCAATATACGAATATATTTATGACAATATTGTTAATTTTGGCAAAACATCTTGACAGTATCGCAAAAAGGGTCTACAATACGAATTAGCACTCGGGTGTAAAGAGTGCTAAAACAAAACGGTATTAATATTGGAGGTAAATAGATATGACACTTAAACCCCTTGCTGACAGAGTTGTTGTAAAGCTCGTTGAAATTGAAGAAACAACAAACAGCGGCATCATCCTTGCTCCTTCTGCTCAGGAGAAGCCCCAGATTGCTGAAGTTATCGCAGTCGGCCCCGGCGGAATCGTTGACGGTAAGGAAGTTGAAATGTACGTTAAGGTTGGCGATAAGGTAATCACAAGCAAATATTCAGGCACAGAGGTTAAACTCAACAAAGAGGAGTTCACCATTGTTCGCCAGAGCGATATTCTCGCTATTGTAGAATAAGGAGGTAATGCATAATGGCAAAGCAGATTATTTACGGCGAAGAAGCCAGAAAGGCTCTTCAGGCAGGTGTTGACAGACTTGCCAATACAGTTAAAATCACACTCGGTCCCAAGGGCAGAAACGTTGTTCTTGACAGAAAATACGGCGCACCCCTCATCACAAACGACGGTGTTACAATCGCGAAGGAAGTTGAGCTCGAAGATCCCTTTGAGAATATGGGCGCACAGCTTGTCAAGGAAGTTTCCACAAAGACAAACGACGTTGCAGGTGACGGCACAACAACCGCAACTCTTCTTGCTCAGGCTCTTATCAGAGAGGGTATGAAGAACGTTACCGCAGGCGCAAACCCCATGGTAGTAAGAAAGGGTATGGCAAAGGCTGTTGAAACAGCTGTTGCTTGTCCCAAAAGAAACGCAAAGCCCGTTTCCAGCTCCGACGATATCGCAAGAATCGGCACAATCTCTTCAGGCGACGAAGAAGTGGGCAGATTCATTGCAGACGCTATGGAAAAGGTTACTTCAGACGGCGTTATCACCGTTGAAGAGTCAAAGATTGCCGTTACCGAAGCAGAAGTTGTTGAAGGTATGCAGTTTGACAGAGGCTATATCTCTCCCTATATGGTAACAGACACAGAAAAGATGGAAGCAGTTATCGACGATGCTCTCATCCTTATCACAGATAAGAAGATTTCAAGCATTCAGGATCTTCTTCCCATCCTTGAGCAGATTATGCACGCAGGCGGCAAGCTTGTTGTTATCGCAGAGGACGTTGAGGGCGAAGCTCTTTCAACAATCCTTGTAAACAAGCTCAGAGGTGTATTCACCGTTGTTTGCGTTAAGGCACCCGGCTTCGGTGACAGAAGAAAGGAAATGCTTCAGGATATCGCCATCCTTACAGGCGGCGAAGTTATCACAACCGACCTCGGTCTCGAGCTTAAGGATACAACCATCGCACAGCTCGGTAAGGCTCGTCAGGTAAAGGTTTCAAAAGAAAACACAATCATTGTTGACGGTTCAGGCGAAAAGGCTGATATCGCAGCAAGAGTTGGCCAGATCAAGCTTCAGCTTGAAAACACCACCTCTGATTTCGACAGAGAAAAGCTTCAGGAAAGACTTGCAAAGCTTTCAGGCGGTGTAGCTGTTATCAAGGTTGGTGCAGCAACAGAAACCGAAATGAAAGAAAAGAAGCTCCGCATCGAAGATGCTCTTGCAGCAACAAAGGCTGCAGTTGAAGAAGGCTGTGTAGCAGGCGGCGGTGTTGCTCTTCTCAACTCAATTGCAGACGTCAAGGCTCTTCTCGAAGCAACAGACGATGCTGACGAAAAGACAGGTATCAAGATTGTTCTTAAGGCTCTTGAAGAACCCGTTCGTCAGATTGCTGCAAACGCAGGTCTTGAAGGCTCTGTTATCGTTAACGCAATTCTCTCATCAAACGAAATCGGCTACGGCTATAACTTTGCAACAGACGAATATTGCAATATGGCTGCAGCAGGTATTCTTGACCCCACAAAGGTAACTCGCTCCGCACTCCAGAACGCAGCTTCAGTTGCAGCTATGGTGCTCACAACAGAGAGCCTTGTTACCGATAAGCCCGACCCCGCAGCAGATGCAGCT
>JAGBUT010000139.1 GCA_017630695.1 Clostridia bacterium | reverse complement strand
GAACGCCCAACCCTTGTATTGAATGCAATGAAGGAATCAAATTCGGAGTTATGCTAGACTATGCCCTTTCAATCGGATGCGACTGCATTGCAACAGGGCATTATGCAAGAATTGAAAAAAACGGCGAAAGATTTCTTCTTCGCCGTTCACAAAGTCCGAAAGACCAGAGCTATTTTCTTTTCAGACTCAGCCAGAAGCAGCTCGGCTCAACCGTTTTTCCGCTTGAAGGTCTTTCAAAAGATGAAATCCGTGAAATTGCGAGAAACGCAGAGCTTCCCGTTGCTGAAAAGGGTGACAGTCAGGAAATTTGCTTCGTGCCGAACGATGACTATATCGCATTCCTTGCATCAAAAGGAATCTCATCTCCGAAAGGCAATTTTATCGACAAAAACGGCAACCTTCTCGGAACCCACAACGGTATAATCAATTACACCGTCGGTCAGCGCAAGGGACTCGGTGCATTCGGAAAGCCTATGTTTGTCAACAGTATCAACGCATCGGACAACACCGTTATCATCGGTGAAAACGGTACGCAGTACTGCCGCGGTCTGATTGCAGACAGACTCAATTTTATTCCGTTCGACAGTTTGACAGAGCCTATCCGTGCCGACGTTAAAATCAGATTCAGAGCAAAAGAACAGCCTGCCACCGTAACACCGATTGCCGGTGGCAGAATAGAGATAATTTTTGATGAACCTCAACGTTCAATAACTCCCGGTCAGAGTGCTGTTATCTATGACGGTGACCTCATTATCGGAGGCGGCAGAATTATTGAACAGATTGATTAAAACACCGTTTCAATCTGTTTATCACTCTCTTCGGGAGAATAAATCCACCGGTCAATATGTCCGCTGTCAATAAAATATTTCAGCGGCTGTGACGGATAATCGGCATCAAATGAATCAACGATTATCAGCTTCACCTTCATTTTTGAGGGTATGATACTTTTTATATAGACACTTGCGTGGCTTCCTGCCTCAACACCGTCGGAAAATTCCGCAAGACCTGCAAGATTCGGCGCAAGTTCAACAAAAATTCCGTATTTTTCAACCGATCTTACGATGCCGGGTACAGTTTCACCGACAATCAGGTTTTCGGCATTCTGTTCCCAAGTGCCAAGCAATTCTTTATGAGTCAGAGTAATCCTGCCTGATTCATCAATGCTTTTAACAGCGGCAAAAATACGATTGCCTGCAACAAATCTCGCACTCGGATGAGGTATTCTTGAAACGGAAATGCTGTCAATCGGCATAAGTGCACTGATTCCGCAACCGATATCGCAGAAAACTCCGAAACCCTCCAGATGAGAAACCGTTGCAGGGATAACGTCCCCTGCAGAAAGACGGGAGATGTATTCGCTCATGCACTCTTCCTGCACCTTGCGTCTGCTGAGCAAAGCATAGGTTTCACCGTTTTCATCAGCCTCAAAACCCGTAATAATAAAAGCAACGGGCTTGTTGACTCTTGAAATCAGGGCAATATCCCTGACCGAGCCATCCTCGATACCGATTGCTCCCTCGTTTCTCGGAATAATACCACTCATACATCCAAGATCAACGTGCAGATTATGCTCCGCATCACATCTCATTACCCTCGCTTCAAGGATTGCTTTGCTGTGAAACGCATCACGGAGAGTGCACGCTCCCGAAAGATATTTTTTGTTTTCTTCGGTCGATATAAGCCGACCTTCAGGTTTATAATTTTTCATTTTTATGACCACCGTTCCGCCTGATACGGTAATAACATTTACCGTGAATCGGCAATTTTTATTAAACTATATGCAGGGATATCCGTGCATATATCAATTTTTTTACTTCACTATACTTTTAAATCGGAATATGATATAATTTATTGATACACAATTTTTATGGAGTGATTTTATGGACGTTCGAGTCGGCGATAAACTTCAGATGAAAAAAAACCATCCCTGCGGTTGCAACGTCTTTGACGTGCTGCGCATCGGTGCGGATTTCAGAATCCGTTGTTCGCAATGCGGCAGAGAGGTTATGCTCGAAAGAGTAAGGGTTGAAAAAAATATCAAAAAAATCATCCGCGAAGAAGAGGAATAATATATGCTCGACAAACTTATAAAAGTTGAAGAACGATATGAAGATATAAATGAAAGGCTCTGCCAGAGCGACGTTGTTGCTGACATTGCTCAATATAAAAAGCTTATGCAGGAGCTGAAGGTTTTAACCCCGATTGTTGAAAAATACCGTCAGCTCAAAGCGGCGGAAGAATCAATGACAGAGGCAAGAGCAATGCTTGAAGCAGGCGGTCTTGACCCTGAATTCCGTGAACTTTGTCAGGAAGAATTTGAGGATTCAAGAGAAAAAGTTGCCGTTTACAGCGAAGAACTTAAAATTCTGCTTCTGCCCCGTGACCCCAACGACGATAAAAACGTTATCGTAGAAATCAGAGGCGGTGCAGGTGGTGAAGAAGCCTCCCTTTTTGCAGGTGTACTTTACAGAATGTATTCAATGTACGGCGAATCCAAAGGTTGGAAAGCTGAAATTCTCAACTCCAATCCCACAGAGCTCGGCGGTTACAAAGAAATCAGCTTTATGATTGCAGGCGAAGGTGCTTATTCCCGCCTTAAGTTTGAAAGCGGTGTGCACCGAGTACAGCGTGTGCCCGAAACCGAAAGCCAGGGCAGAATCCACACTTCAACAGTTACCGTTGCCGTTTTGCCTGAAGCCGAAGAGGTTGATATTGAAATCAACCCTGCCGATTTGCAGATTGATACCTATCGCTCGGGTGGTGCAGGCGGTCAGCACGTTAATAAGACTGAAAGCGCAATCCGAATCACACATATTCCGACGGGTACCGTTGTTGAATGTCAGGATGAAAGAAGTCAGCATAAAAACAAGGACAGAGCAATGAAAATCCTTCGTTCAAAAATCCTTGAAGCTGAAAGAGAAAAACAGCACGAAGCTATCGCAGGTGAACGCAAGGCACAGGTCGGTACGGGTGACAGAAGTGAAAGAATCCGCACCTATAACTATCCGCAGGGCAGAGTCAGCGACCACCGAATCAACCTGACTCTTTACAAAATTGAAGCGATTCTCAACGGTGACCTCGATGAAATTATTGACGCACTTATCACCGCTGATACAGCCGAAAAATTAAAAAGCGAAGAATAAATTATGAAAACACTCCGACTAAATTCAAAAAATAAAAATGATTTGATAACTGCCGCCGATATTCTGCGAAACGGCGGTCTTGTTGCCATACCTACCGAAACGGTTTACGGTCTGGCGGCAAACGCACTCGACGGAGAAGCAGTTAAAGAAATCTTTATTGCAAAAGGCAGACCGAACGACAATCCGCTGATTGTTCACGTTGCCTCGCTTGAGGAGATTGCTCCCCTTGTTGAAGAGGTTGACCCGAGACTCTATGACCTTGCCGAAAAATATTGGCCCGGTCCGTTGACGGTTATTCTTAAAAAATCCGACGCAATCCCCGATGAAGTCAGCGCAGGTCTCGATACGGTTGCAATCCGTATGCCTTCTCACCCCGATGCAAGGGAAATCATCCGTCTTTCAGGCAAACCTCTTGCCGCACCGAGTGCAAACGCTTCGGGCAGACCAAGCCCCACAAGCGTTGACCACGTTATAACGGACCTTGACGGCAGAATTGATGCTGTTATTGACGGTGGCATCTGCTCCGTCGGTGTTGAATCAACGGTTGTAACGCTTGCAACCACTCCCCCGACCCTGCTTCGTCCGGGTGGTATCACCGTTGAACAGCTTGAAGCCGTTCTCGGCAAGATTTCAGTTTCCCCTGCTGTTCTTGAGCAGCTCAAAGAGGGCGAAAAAGCCGAATCTCCCGGTATGAAATATAAGCATTACGCTCCGAAAGCAAGAGTAACGATTGTCAAAGGAAACTTTGAAAGTTATAAAAAATTCCTGCTCGCGCAGAAGCATTCCGCTTGTGCCGTTTGCTTTGACGGTGAAGGAAAATATTTTGAAAATTATATCGAATACGGTGCTGAAAACGACGGTGCTTCGCAGGCACACGGTCTTTTCGAGGCTCTTCGTAAGGTTGACGAAAGCGGATGTGAAACCGCATTCGTGCGTTGTCCGATAATCGACGGTGTCGGTCTTGCGGTATATAACAGACTCATTCGCTCCGCCGCATTCAGAGTTATCGATCTTGATATTTCAATCCCCGTTATCGGTCTGACAGGTCAGACGGGAGCAGGCAAATCAACCGTTGCATTGCTTCTTGAAGAAAACGGTATTTATAATATTGATACCGATCTTCTTGCAAGAAAAGCCGTTGAAAACCCCGAAGTTATTGCTTCACTTGCCGATTATTTCGGAAACGACATTATCGTTGACGGTGTTCTTGACCGCCGTGAGCTTGCTCGCAGAGCATTCTCCGACCCCGTAAAACAAAAAAAGCTCAACGCAACCGTTCACCCCGAGGTGACTCGTCTTGCAGTTGAGGAAATACATAATGCTGAAAAATCGGGTGCAAAAGCAGTTCTTATCGATGCAGCACTTCTTTTTGAAAGTGATCTTACGTCGATTTGCTCCTTTACGGTAACGGTTGTTGCCGATAAAGAAATCCGACTTGAAAGAATTATGCGCCGTGATTCAATCAGTAAAGATGACGCTCTTATTCGAATGAATGCACAGAAAGATGAAAAATATTACACCGAAAATGCGGATATTGTAATCCAAAATAACGGTGAAAATATTAATGATGAAATTAAAAAAATAATCGGAAAATTATAATTCGATTGCATATAACTATTAATGATAACACCGAAAGGATGGTTAAAATGTGTGAAAAAACTCCCGTTGAAGCTTTGAAAGAAGAACTTTTCTACTCTCCCGAACACGCATCATATATCTGCTCTGATGAAGAGATAACCGTTGCCGATAATTTCTGCATCGGTTATGCCGAATTCCTTGACAGATGCAAGACAGAGCGAGAAGCAGTTGCTTTCACAAAGGCTCTTGCCGAGGAAGAAGGCTTCGTACCTTTTGATCCCACCGCTTCATATAAAGCAGGCGATAAGGTATATTATGAAAACCGCAAAAAGGCTCTTATTCTCTGCGTTTTTGGTACCGAAAGCCTTGCAAAGGGTACAAAAATCGTTGCATCCCACGTCGATTCTCCCCGACTTGACCTCAAACCCAATCCGCTTTATGAAGATAATGACCTCGCTATGCTCAAAACACATTACTACGGCGGAATCAAAAAATATCAGTGGACAGCAATTCCCCTTGCTCTTCACGGCGTAATCTGCAAGAAGAACGGTGAAACAGTTAACGTTTGCCTCGGTGAAGACGAAGGCGACCCCAGATTCGTTGTTACCGACCTTCTTCCCCACCTTGATAAGAAACAAGCTTCAAAACCGCTTGAAGATGCAATTCTCGGTGAAAATCTCAACGTTCTCATCGGCAGCAGACCTTTCGGTAAAGATAAGGGAAGCGAACTTGTCAAACTCAACGTGCTCCGTCTCCTTAACGAAAAATACGGTATTGTTGAAGCAGATTTCCTTTCAGCTGAACTTGAGGTTGTTCCTGCATTCAAGTCCTGCGATATCGGTCTTGACCGCAGTATGATCGGCTCATACGGTCACGACGACAGAGTTTGTGCTTATCCCTCAATCATGGCAACTTTTGCTGTTAAGAATCCCGCTTACACAAGCGTTACCGTTATTACCGACAAGGAAGAAACAGGCTCCGACGGTAACACCGGTCTCCACTCCGCATATCTTGAGCAGTTTATTGCCGACATTGCAAAAACTCAAGGTCTCGAAGGCAGAGACGTTCATCGTGCTTCGGAATGCCTTTCCGCTGACGTTAACGCAGGTTTCGACCCCCCTTATCCTTCAGTTCACGATAAACTCAATGCAGATTTCCTTAACAAGGGCATTGTTGTTACAAAATACACAGGTTCAAGAGGCAAGAGCAGCACAAACGATGCTCACGCAGAGTTTATGGCAAAAATCCGCAACCTCTTTGATTCATCCGACGTTGCCTGGCAGACGGGCGAACTCGGAAAGGTTGATGAAGGCGGCGGCGGAACAGTTGCAAAATACGTTGCAAACCTCGGCGTTGAGGTTGTTGACGTCGGTGTTCCCGTTCTTTCAATGCACGCTCCCTTTGAACTTGTTTCAAAACTTGACGTTTATATGGCATTCAAGGGCTTCAAAGCTTTTCTTAATCAAAAATAAACAGCTTCGGATTTGATAAATCAAAACAAAACAAGCCGTATTTTTTGTTAATGTTTACAGTTTGTTCATAATTCAACAACAAGAATGGCACAAATATGCAATATTATACAGATATACAATATAATGTTTTGTTTTGACATCTTCTTTTTTCATTTTTATTTTCTCTTTCCCCAACGCACTGCCGAATGCTGCACACATTCGGCAGTGTCTTTTTTATGGAAAGAAATAAGGGGTATTATCAATGAACATTCATCTTCTTCAGCATAGCTTATCTTCGGGCGAAGCTTATATTGTTACATCTCCTGAAAACCGACGTTATCTCACGGAATTCAGTTCATCTGACGGTTTTTTACTTGTTACAAAAAGTGAAGCCGTTTTTCTTACAGACAGCAGATATATTGAAGCAGCAGAAAAGCAGGTCAAAGACTGTTCTGAAATTTCGCAACTCAATTCACTTTCAGCACAGCTTCCCGAATATATCAAAAAACTCGGCATTGATAAGCTTTTCACCGAAAGTGCAAGACTGACCGTTGAGGAATTCAACCGCATTTCAAAAATTGCAGCCTGCACGGTTTCTGCAGAAAAAACCGACGGTGAAATCAATTCATTACGCAGAAAAAAATCAGAAGAAGAAAAGTTCTGCATTATCAAAGCTCAAAGAATAGCTGAAAAAGCATTTGAACATATTCTCGGATTTATTTCAACTGAAAAAACCGAGAAGGATATCGCACTTGAACTCGATTTCTTTATGTTAAAAAACGGTGCGGAAGGTATCTCTTTTGATACAATTGCTGTCAGCGGTGCTAATTCTTCAATGCCTCACGGCATACCTTCTGATAAAAAAATCGAAAACGGGGATTTTATCACAATGGATTACGGTGCAATTATTAATGGCTATCACAGTGATATGACCCGCACGGTTGCTGTCGGTTCTGTCAGCTCAAAGCAGGCGGAAGTTTATGAAACTGTTCTCAGTGCTCAACTTGCATCTCTTGAATCATTAAAAAACGGTATCAGCGGATTCGATGCAGATAAAGCGGCAAGAGATATTATCGTTAATGCCGGTTACGGTGATTTCTTTGGCCACGGAACCGGTCACGGTGTCGGAATCGAAATTCACGAAGAGCCCCGTCTCTCTTTAAAATCCGATAAGATTCTTTATACGGGCGATATTGTAACGGTTGAACCGGGTATTTATCTGCCCTCAGAATTCGGTGTACGTATTGAAGATATGGCGTATATAACTGAAAACGGATATGAAAATTTAACCAAATCCCCTAAAAATCTTATAATTATATAGTTTATAATCTTTTTATTAATAAAAAAGACTTGAAAAATTAAAGTGAATAGTATAAAATAACTATGAAATCATATAAACATAATAAGGAGTAATATTTTATGGTATCAGCAGGCGATTTCAGAAACGGCGTAACCTTCGAAATGGAAGGCCAGGTTTATCAGATTATCGAATTCCAGCACGTTAAGCCCGGTAAAGGCGCTGCTTTCGTAAGAACAAAGATCAGAAACGTTATCGG
>JAGBUT010000138.1 GCA_017630695.1 Clostridia bacterium | reverse complement strand
TGCCTCTGTAATAATCGTTACCGCCGTCCTGACCGTCGGTGCCGTTCCATGTGTAAGGAAGATTAACCTCGTTCCAGCCTGAAGGAAGAACCTCAGGTGCGTTTGCAGCTTCTTTTGTAAAGAGCCAGCAAGCATTGATATTCTTTAAAATTCTCATAATTGACCTCCGATAAATTTATCTTTCTTATTTTACATTAATTAAATAAAAAAAGCAAGAGAAAAAAATGGGCGGAAGAAACTCCGCCCACCATAAAATTCATATTTTAATACCAAAGAAAACCGAGAAGCAGAATGCGTATCAGTTTCTGCCACCAGGTATAGACAACGGTGATTTCAAATTCAGCCGTGAAGCCTTCATATTCAACCGTGACAGTCTGTTTACCTGCCTTATCGGTTGAAATCTGCGTTGCCTTAAGTCCGTCGGGGTTGAAGGTTGTGGCTATCGAAACATCGGAATAAACCAGCGTTACGCTGATACCCGTAAGATCGAGTTTGTCTCCGCTTTTATAAACGTATTCCGTTTTATCGGGCACGTCGGTGACGAACATTTTCACGGGCACGGGAGTTTCAGAGACCTTTTCACGAACAAAAATGACGAAAGATCCGACGTATCCGCCGTCAACGGTCTTTATTGTGATTGACGTAACACCGAGCGAAGCACAGTGAATAACACCGTTCACAATATAGGCAACAGAAGGATTACTGCTTGAAAAAGTGACGGATTTATTCGTTGCATTTGCAGGGAGAACAGTGTATTCGGGAACGTAGGTGCTTCCTATGGCACATTCAACGTAACCAAGCGGGAGCTCAATGCCCGTTACGCCAACAAAGCTGTTTTTTATTAGCTTTGAAAAATCGGGAATACCGTTTCCGTAATAAACGTCAAAGCCTTCAGCACCCATATCGTTGCAGATATCTTTGATTGCGTATTTCACCTGCGAGGGTGTGCAGGAGGGATTTTCAACCTTGAAAAGTGCCGCACCTGATGAAATGAAAGCAGCTGACATCGAGGTGCCCGTCAGGGTTGTGAGTTTGCCGTGCGCACCGTAACCGACTATCGAAGTGCCGGGTGCCGCAACGTCAACCTTCACACCGTAATTCGAATATTCCGAAGCGAAAGAAAGGTCTTTATTAATTGCAGAAACAGTAATAACGTTATCCATATGCGCAGGGCACATATCAGCAATATCCGACTTTGTGTTGCCTGCACAAGCAACAACGAGAGCGCCTTTTTCTTCGGCATAATCGACCGCTTCTTCAAGCGATTGGCAAGGTCCGAAAAGGGTTCCCATACTCATATTGATAACGTCTGCACCGTTGTCGGCAGCATAGTAAATACCGTTGATAACGTTCGAGACGTAACCCGTTTCTGACTCGATAACTCTCACGGGCATTATGTTCACGGGAGCATCCTGAGTGCAGTCTGTTATGATACTTGCAAGGAAAGTTCCGTGGCTGTCCTTACTCGTATCTTCAAAGGCATCCGAATCGTTTCCGACGAAATCGTAGCCTGCGACAAGTCTGTTTTTCACGAAGTCAACGTCCTCGACTCCCGTGTCAACAATCGCAACGGTTACAGCTTGTGTTTCGGTAAAATTTTCCGCAACTTTTCCTGAATATTTATCCAATCCGAGAGCTTCAACGCCCCAAGAGAGAAAGGTTGTGTTTTCGCTTTCAGCAGACGAAACTCTGACCATCGTGTCACGCTCTGCATAAACGATTTTTGCATCTGCAGAAAGAGTGCTCATTGCATATTTAAAAGCGTCATAATCGTTGAACTGCAACATAAATCTGCCATCAGAGCCGACAACGCCGTCCTGTGCTCCGAGCCTTCTGAAATTATAGTTGTAATCGGTTGTTCTGCCGATAATACGCAGTGCGTTGCCGAGCGATTGTTCAGAGTTTCCGCTTTCATTATCATTGCATAAATATACAATATCTGCGGATATTTTTGCAAATTCAAAATTACCGTCAGCCCTCCGTATTTTTGTGTTTCCGAGTGCCGATGCACCCATTACAAAAACAGAACTTGCGGCAATAACAACAGCAAGAAAAAACGACAGAAGCTTCTTCAAAAGAATTATCCCCTCTCCGACACGCTGAATTATGAAATCATTATACAATTACCGCACTGAAAATTCAATTATTTTTTTGGGGAGAATCTGTTTTGATGTTTTTTTCGAACCGCCCTGACCTTTCACAGCATTTTTTTGCTAAAAAGTAATTTTTAATTATCATATTAAAAAATGATTGTCGTAAAACAAATAAATTTATATTTTTTTGTATGTTTCAGTTGACTTTATATTATTGTTTATAGTATTATACTTAATGATTATTTCATTATAATGTGGAGGTGCGCCATGATAGATATTCACTGCCATATTCTTTTCGGTCTCGATGACGGTTCGGATAACATCGAAGAATCCGTCAGAATGGCTCAGATTGCCGTCAATTCAGGCATCAAGGCGGTTGTTGCAACTCCGCACAGCAACGTCCCGAATTCACACCAGAACTTCTGGTGCGAGGATATCGCAAACCGTCTCAACCAGCTTAACCAACGCCTCGAGCAGGATCAAATCCCTCTCAAGGTTTTCCCGGGAAACGAGATATTCGCAAACGGCGATATCGTTGAGATGCTCAAAACCCAGAAGCTTCTCGCCCTCAATAATTCAATATATCCCCTCATCGAGTTTGATACCTATGAGCGTTCCGCTTCGGCATACAGACAGCTCGAAGCACTCGTAGCCGAAGGCTTCACTCCGATAGTCGCCCACCCCGAAAGATACGCTTTTGTTCACGAAGACACAAACGCAATCCTCCGAATGAAAAGACGAGGATGCCTTCTTCAAATTAACAAAGGAAGCATCAAAGGCAGCTTCGGCAAATCCGCTTATTATATCTCACGCAAGATGATTTCAAAGCAACTTGCCGATTTCGTTGCAAGTGACGCTCACAGCCCGTATATGAGAACTCCGTTTCTCGCAGAGGCACACGAAGAGGTCAGCCTTATGTCTTCATTCGATTATGCCGAGCTGATTCTGAATCAGAATCCTGCGAAAGTTATTCTCAACAAAAAAATCTGACCGTACAAGGTGAAAATATGAAGTTATTAAGAATTCTTGTCCTCACTGCATTCGTTGCGGTAAGCGCCGTTTTTCTGATATTCCTCGTCAAAGAAACAATTACTACAGACCGCTCAATCCCCGTTATCACTATCGATACCGAAGTGCTCGAGGTTGAACTCAATGCCAAAAACGAAGATATGCTTGTCGGTGTTACGGCTCACGATAAAAAAGACGGTGACCTGACTTCGGAAATTTTTGTTGAATCGGTTTCAAGATTCACCAAAAAAGGCGAATGTAACGTTACCTACGTTGTTTGCGACAGCGACAACCACGTTACAAAGGCAACGAGAAAAATCCGATATAAAAATTACACCTCTCCTCAATTTGTCATCACCAAATCGCTCTGCTTCTCGGCATGCGATTACATCGATCTGACGGAAACCATTCAGGCAATCGACTGCATCGAAGGTAACATTACAAGCTGAATCATCATAGCGAGCGACAGCCTCACAAACCTGACCGAAGGTATTTATAATTTTAACGTCTCCGTCACAAACAAATTCGGCGACACTTCAACAATGCGATTGCCCATTATCATTGACGAAGACCTCGGTTTCAACGGACCTCAGATTGAGCTGACAAATTATCTCATCGAAGCTCCCATCGGCACACAGTTCGACCCGCAGAGCTATTTCGTATCTGCTGTGGACAGAAACGAAAACAACGTTTCCTCTACACTCAGGATTGAACACAACATTAACTCTGACCGCGAAGGCACCTATTATATTCACTACTACGCAACTGACAGCGTGGGCAATCTCGGCCACGTGGTGATTCCGGTTATTATTAGGAACGATTGATTATGAAAAAGAACAAACTTACAATTGATTTATATACGATACTCAAAGACGTCATTCTTAACATCTGGGTTATCATTCTTTCGGGTCTTATCGCTGCAATGAGTGTTTACACCTTCAGCCACAGCATTTATAAACCTGAATACACCGCAAAGGCAACACTTGCGGTCAACGCATCAGGCAGTTCTTACACTCAGCTGACAACCTCAAATGAAATAGCAGGTATCCTTTCAAATATTTTCTCTGAAACAACAGTCAAAAGCCGTGCGGCGGAAGCAGCCGGTCAGAAGAGTTTCAAAGGCACCGTCAGAGCAACCGTTCTTTCACCGACAAATTTCATTGAATTGAGCGTAACTTCCGAAAACCCGAAACTTTCATACGATCTTCTTACAGCCGTTATCGAGGTTCATCCTCAGGTAACACGCAAAATTTTCGGCAACTCAAGCATCACGGTTATCCGCCAGCCTTCTGTTTCAGGCTCACCCTCAAACTCTGCGGTTGCACAAAACGGAAACCTGATTATAATCGGCTCAATGACTCTCGCCTTAACCGCAATAGTGTTCCTCTCAATAGCAAGAAACACTATCAAGACGGAAGCGGATTTCAATTCAAAAGTTGAAGCAAGTCTGCTCGTGAGCATTATGCACGAAGATAAGCGAATGAGCCTCAAAGAAACTCTCAAGAAAAAGAAAAAAGGTCTGCTGATTCATAACAACGCTTTCATCAGCCTTCGATTTGTTGAGAATTTCAGAAAAGCAGCGGCAAAGCTTGAATATATGAAGCATAAAACGGGTTGTTCCGTTTTTGCGATTACAAGCGTTGCCGAAAACGAAGGCAAATCAACCTGCGCTGCAAACCTTGCGGTTTCACTTGCAGACAGAGGAAACAAGGTTATTCTCATCGACCTTGACGGCAAGAAGCCTGCGATTCACAAAATCTTCGGCGAAGAACACGAAGAAAACTGCGAGCTCGCAAATCTTCTCAACGGCACGGTTGCTCAGAGCGAATACCGTTTCAAGAGATATAAGAAATCCTCACTTTATATTTCGCTTAACAGCAAACCCTGCGCCGAAATGCAGAAATGGGTTGAAAACGGCGAAATCAAAAAGCTCCTCAACATATTCAAACAAAAGTCAGATTTCATTATCATCGATACCGCACCCATTACGCTTGACTCCTCGGTATCTGATATCATTAAAATCGTTGATAAAACTCTCCTCGTTGTACGTACTGACGCTGTTAAAGCTCCTGCAATCAACGATGCAATCAAGGTTATTGACACCGTGAGCAAAAACCTTGCAGGCTGTATCCTTAATGACCTTCACCAGAAAGCTATCCCCTTCGTATTCT
>JAGBUT010000137.1 GCA_017630695.1 Clostridia bacterium | reverse complement strand
TATACTTTGATTTATCCCCGAAAGGAGAAATAAACTATGAAAAAGACTTTGTCAATCATTCTTGCAATCATTATTATTGCGGCGTCAATTCCTTTTTCAATCGCAGGAATAAAAGCCGAAGCTGTTTCAGCGTCTGACGACGGAACAGCCACTTTAACAGGCGTGGCAGATTTTGACCTCAAAGTCTGTGTCAAATCATATTGCCACAAAGGAAGCTCCAACATTTTATTGTATCTGACCAATAAAAGCGGAGACACAAGTTGGGACGCCAACATAAAGATTAATGCTGAGATTGAAGAAAATGCAGGAATACGCTCTGTTGTTGTAACAGGCAACGTTGAATACACCTGCGCAGGCTGTAACACTTACCACAAAGCAAATCTGAAAAAAGCCTCCTACCCCAATCTTTACTGCACAGACCAATTTATTGAAAATTTACACCGTGTTACACTTGAAAACGGTGACATTCTTGAACTCCGAGTGGATAACCGCAGTTATAATCCTCACAAATTTACATACGAGCAATTTAAAGCAAACCAATACTACTGCCACACATCAACCTGCACACAATGCACCTATATCCAGGCATTTGAATACTGTTCGGGCGACAGCAACGCAACCTGCATGAAAGAAGGAATTTGCTCAACCTGCGGCGAAAAATACAAAGACCCCAAAAACCACAACAAAATTGACGAATGGGTTCAGACCGCAGAAGAGCACTATCACAATTGCTCATACGGATGCACTCTGCATCTTGATGAAGCTCTTCATCAATGGTATAACGGAGCATGTAAGGTTTGCGGTTACCCCTGCGGACACAACTATAAAAATTATAAGTGCACCAACTGCAAATATGAATGCCCTCATAATTTCGTTAACGGAGAATGCACCGATTGCGGATATGTTTGTTCTCATGAAAGTGCCGATGAATGGATAACAGATAATTATCGTCATCATCATGAATGTGTTTACGGTTGCGGTGTAAAGCAGGATACCGCTAACCATTCATTTGTTAACGGCGTTTGCTCAGTTTGTGATTTTGCCTGCTCACACAACTATGATACTAACACTCAAAAGTGTTACAGATGCGGCAAAAAATGTCCCCATAATTACGAATTGACTTTTGAATTTGCTCCCTCCTGCAGTGCCCAGGGTCTTAACAGATTCAAATGTTCCGACTGCGGCGATGAATATAATGAAATCCTTGATTCAACCGGACACGATAACACCTATACCTACACAGATACACATCATTCCGCATATTGCAAAATCTGCAATCAGACCTCTAATTCTTCTCATGACTACAGCAAATCATGTGTCTGCATCTGCGGAAGAGTCAGCGACAAAAACTATGACCATAATTACACCTACACCTACACCGCACCCACTTGCACCGAAGACGGCTATTACATTTATTCGTGCACAGACTGCGGTAACAGCTACAAGGAAATCTACGGTTCAAAAACAGGTCACTGGGGCGGCATTGCAACCTGCACAGAAAAGGCGGTCTGTGTCCGTTGCGGTGAACAATACGGCGATAACCCCAAAGGACATTCAAATTTAAATGATGACGGAAATTGTCTCACTCCCATTAATTGCTGGGTCTGCGGTGAAATCACCACCCCTGCCAATGCTGAACATATCTGGGATGAAGATGACAACTGCATTAACTGTTCTGCCGGCAAACCTTACGTCTACCGTTTCACAGACGGCGAAACAGAACTTTTCACGGAAACCGTTGAAGCAAACACCTATTATTACTTTGAATTCACGCAAGACAAGGGCGACTATGCATTCATAGGTTGGGATGCCGACTCTGACGGTGTTGCAGACTATTTAGGCGTTGACCTGCCTTCATACGTTTACGTTGATGGCAACAGAACATTCAACGCAATTTACCAAGAGATTGACTACGTTACTATCCGTTACTACAGAATAGGTCTTGACAGCGGCGAATATGAAATTTCCGATATCGAGCACTGGCCTGTAAATACTGCATTTAATCTTGACTACGATTTTGCTTATTGGTACACACCTATCGGTTGGTCAACAGAAAAATATGGTGAAAAGGTTTATGATTTTGGTGAAGAAATCGTTGCAACAACCAATCTTGATCTTTACACCGTTTATGAACCTTTTACAGTTACTTTTGATCTCGGCGAAGGTGCAAGTTGGCTTGATGAAAACGGCAATCCCGTTCCCGAAACCCTCACCCAAAACACTGAATTCTATACCGCACCAACAAAAGCCGGGTTCAGATTCGTTCATTTCACAGCGGTTGACCAATACGGGAATGAGTATATCTACGATTTCTACACAGATGAAGAAACAGGCAGCAAATGGATGTCCGTTTTTATTTCGGGCAATGCAACCCTCACAGCAGTCTGGGAAGAATGCGCAGAGCATAAATACGTAAACGGTAAATGTGACTGCGGTTTCAGCTGTGGCCATGCCGGCACTCTCGTTCAGATTGAGGGCAAGGAAGCAACCTGCACCGAATCAGGCTATAACACATACGAATACTGCACAGCTTGTTCATACACTACTTACAAAGCAATTCCTGCAACAAATCATAAGAATACTCTTGTTCAGGCTGAAGGCAAAGCCGCAACCTGCACAGAGGCAGGTTTCGAACCTTATGAATACTGCACAGCTTGTGATTACACAACTTACAAAGTTATTCCCGCAAACGATCACGCGCCTCTTGAAGCTGTAATCGAAAATAACGTTGAACCCAAGTGCGAAACCGCAGGTTCTTATGACCTTGTTGTTTACTGCGGCGAATGTGACACAGAGCTTGACAGAGAAACCGTTTCCGTTGATGCTCTCAACCATAAAAACACTCTTGTTCAGGCTGAAGGCAAAGCTGCAACCTGCACAGAAACGGGCTATAAAGCATACGAATACTGCACAGCCTGTGACTACACAACATACGAAGAAATCGGAACGGTTGAACACTCACCTGCTCAGCCTGTTAAAGAAAACGTCGTTGCACCGCAATGCGGCACAGCAGGTTCATATGACCTTGTCATTAATTGCAACGAATGCGGCACAGTGCTTGGCAGAGAAACTATTGCAACCGATGAGCTGACTCACAAGGACAACGACGGAGACTATCTCTGCGATAACGGATGCGGTTATGAATATGAAAAGCCCTCGGAACCCGACACTCCCGATGGACCCGACGTTCCTGATGAGAACGAAAACGTTTGCGACGATTGTGAAGAAGAACACAAAAACTTCTTTGATGAAGTCATCTGCTGGTTCGGTAAGGTGTTCAAACCGATTGTCACCTGGTTCACAACTGTTTATAACGTAATCATTTCTATATTCGCATAACCGAATAACAAAAAGCGACGGATTATCCCGTCGCTTTTTTCAATTACTTATCAGAGAATGTTGCCTAAAATACCATACAGGAAATTAAAAATACTAATAAAAAACTTTATAATGGAAGCAAAAATATTTTCAAGAATTTTAATTATTCTGTCAAGCACCGTAGGTTCTTCAATCAATTCTCCGCAGGCATCGCACACGCCGTCATCGTTCACGCTGTGTCCTGTTGCTTGAGAATCAAGAATATAAGTATTGCCGCATTCGCAAGTATATGTTGTATATCCGTCCTCTGTACAGGTAGGAGGTATCACGGTTGATGTGTAATTATGGCAAGGAGCTGTCATCACACCAACTTCATAAACAACGTTGCAGTCAGCGCAGAATTTGTTGCCCGTGAAACCGTAATCGGTGCATGTACAGTCAAGCTTGCTTTTGATTTCTGTGTTATGGTTGCTGTGATCTGTTGTATCTTCAACACCGAAGCCGTAGAATTTTGTGACGGTATTTTTGCCCCAGAGACCGTTATCGTCAAAATCCCATTTATCTTCCGTGCCTGCAAGATAATAAAGGCTTACAGGTCCGGAACCAAAGGATCTTTGCTTATCGAAATCCGGCTCGCCGTTGAGGAAGTATATGCCTGCGCCAATCTTGGTTCCGCTGTTCGGAGCCTTTACGGAATAGCGTTCCATTGCTGTTTTATTGCCCTTGATAATAACGGAAACATATTTATCTTTAGGAGTTGAGATAGCCTCATCCTCGATTGTTTTCACGTTTTCGGGAATAATAATCTCGCTCAAACCGGTTTTGTTGAAAGCAGTCCGGGCGATGGTTTCAACGGTTTCAGGAACAGTATATGTGCCCGTTTTACCCTTGGGAACATAGAGAAGAGTCTTGCCGTCCTTTGTAAGAACCGTGCCGTTGACAGAGCAATATTTTTCATTATTCTC
>JAGBUT010000136.1 GCA_017630695.1 Clostridia bacterium | reverse complement strand
CTTCTTATCGGTCAGGGCATCGGAAGATGGGGTAATTTCACAAATCAGGAAGCATTCGGTGTAAACACTGATATGCCTTGGGGTATGTGGAGCACGAAGGTGCACGATTATATCGTTTATCATCAGGATGAATTTGCGGCAAACGGTTTTTCCGTTGACCCTGATAAGTTTGTTCATCCGACCTTCCTCTATGAATCAATCTGGTGCCTTCTCGGTGTGCTTGTGCTTTACATAATCACTAAAAAGGCTCGTAAGTTCAGCGGTCAGACCTTCCTTTGCTACGGCATCTGGTACGGTCTTGAAAGAATGATTGTTGAAGGTCTGCGTACAGACAGTCTTTATATTACAGGCACAACAATCAGAACTTCGCAGGCACTTTCAATGGCAATTGTTGCTGTTTGTGCGGTACTTCTCGCTGTTCTTCTGATAAAGTATAAAAAGAATCCCAAGCCCATAGAGGGTGTTGATTATTTCGACAAGGACGTTGAAGAAAAAAGAGCCGCAAAGGAAAAGAAAAAAGCGGCGGAAGAGGTGTAAAAATGGCAAAACTTATTGATGGTAAGGCTATAAGAGAATATAACCTTGATAAGATTGCGGCAGAAGTTGCCGAGCTCAAGAGCAAGGGCGTTGAGCCTGCTCTTGCTGTTATTATCGTTGGCAGCGACCCTGCTTCAAGAGTTTACGTTAACAATAAAAAGATGGCTTGTGAAAGAGTAGGTATGCGTTCTCTCGAGTATGCTCTGCCCGAGGAAACAACCACAGAAGAGCTTCTTGCACTTATTGACAAGCTTAACGCAGACGCATCCGTCAGCGGTATTCTTTGCCAACTCCCCGTGCCCAAGCACATTGATAAGAATGCGGTGCTCAAAAGAATTCGCCCCGAAAAGGACGTTGACTGCTTCCATCCCGAAAACGTTGGTCTGCTTTCAACCGGAATGGGCAAACTTATGCCCTGCACACCTATGGGTATGATGAAGATGCTTGAATATGAAGGCGTTGACCCTGCAGGTAAACATTGCGTGATCATCGGCAGAAGCGATATCGTCGGCAAACCGATGGCAATGCTTATGCTTTCAAAGAGTGCAACGGTAACAATCTGCCATTCAAAAACAGTTGACCTGCCTTCAATTACAAAGCAGGCAGATATCCTTGTTGCAGCTGTAGGTATTCCCAATTTTGTAACAGAGGATATGGTCAGCGAGGGCACAATCGTGCTTGACGTAGGTATCAATAGACTTGAAAGCGGTAAGCTTTGCGGTGACGTTGATTTTGAAGCTGTCAAGGATAAGGCTTCGATGATCACTCCCGTGCCCGGTGGCGTAGGTCCGATGACGATTGCAATGCTTATGCAGAATACTCTTACCGCATGCAAAGAGCAGAATGGTATATAATGTAATTATTAATAATAATTTTTCTAAAAAATATCAAAAAACGTTTGACAAGTCTTGAACGTTGTGATATAATTCCATATGCCGCATATTCGGGGCGGGTATAGCTATGCCCAAAAACAGATTTTCTGTGCCTCAGGTAACCCACTTATAAGTGTTACAAGAATAGCGAGTCTAAAGAAAAGGATTGATATTCCGAATGTACGCAATTATCGAAACAGGCGGCAAGCAGTACAAGGTAGAAGCAGGCGACGTTATCTACATCGAAAAGCTTGGCGCAGAAGAAGCAAGCGAATACACCTTTGATAAGGTTATCGCAGTTGGAACCGATGACGGCATCAAGGTTGGTGCTCCCTATGTTGAAGGCGCAACCGTAGCTGCCAAGGTAGTTAAGAATGGCAAGGGCAAGAAGATCACAGTTATGACCTACAAGCCCAAGAAGAACTCCAAGCGTAAGATGGGTCACAGACAGCCTTACACTAAGGTTGAAATCGCAGCCATCAACGCATAATTTGAACCCTTATGATAAGGGTCAAGTTCTCAATCGGTAACAACCGACTCCACGGCTTTGAAATCAGCGGGCATTCAATGACTGCTCCCGAAGGTCAGGATATCGTTTGTGCAGCGGTTTCGTCAGCGGCTTTAATGGCGGCTAACACGGTAACCGAAATCATCGGCACTCCCGCAAGGGCAGAGGCTGAAAGCGGCTCAATGATTTTTCATCTGAGCGAAACAAACGAAAAAACCGAATCGGTGCTCCGAGGCCTTGAGCTTCATTTAACCGAACTTTCAAAGCAATATCCACTCAACATTAAAGTAATTTACGGAGGTGTAAAGAATGCTTAATATAAATGTACAGCTTTTCGCTCATAAAAAAGGTATGGGTTCAACCCGTAACGGCCGTGATTCCGAATCCAAGAGACTCGGCGCAAAGAGAGCTGACGGTCAGTTTGTTCTTGCAGGTAACATCCTTGTAAGACAGAGAGGCACACACATCCATCCCGGCAACAACGTTGGTAAGGGTTCCGATGATACTCTCTTCGCACTCATCGACGGTACAGTTAAGTTCGAGCGTATGGGTAAGGACCGCAAGAAGGTCAGCGTTTACGCTGTTGAGCAGTAATTAAACAAAAAATTATCCGCTTTGCGATTTGCAAAGCGGATTTTTTCTTTTCTTCAGTTTCTGATATCGTCATCAGTGTGGGTAACGGCTGTTTCAGTATCCCTGAAAAGAAGGGAGATGCACCAGATACCCGCAAGGGCAACGAGCGTATAAACGATTCTGCTGAGAATCGCACCCTGACCGCCGAAAATCCAGGCAACAAGGTCGAACTGAAAAAGACCGATGCTGCCCCAGTTGAGGGCACCGACGATAACAAGAGCAAGTGAAATTTTATCAAGCATGGTTTCAACTCCTTACTTTGCATTTCACAGATAGTATGAGCAGAAACCATTCAGTTATGCTTGATTAAAATGGAAAATTTTAAAATTCAAAAGAAACATCGCTGTCCTTGAAAAAGGGGGCGGCGATATCTTTTTGTGAAAGAATCGGGTTTTCGATTCCCCATTCAACACCGATTTCAGGGTCGCACCAGCAAACGCTGCGGTCATTTTCGGGTGAATAGAAATCGTCAACCTTATAGGAAAGCTCAACGTTATCCGATATTGTCAAAAAACCGTGGAGGCATCCTTTAGGAATGAAGAGCATTTTCTTGTTTTCTTCTGAAAGTTCAACGGCAACCCATTTCAGGTAGGAGGGAGAGCCTTTTCTGATATCAACGGCAACGTCGATAATCTTTCCCTTTGTGCAGGAAACAAGCTTTGCTTGTGACCTCGGATTTTTCTGGCAATGCAAACCTCGGAGAGTGCCTGCTTTTGCTGAAAATGAACGGTTATCCTGAACGAAATCGGCAAAAATACCGTTATCCTCAAAATCTTTTTTTGAATATGTTTCGCAGAACCAACCTCTGTTATCACCGATGATTTTAGGTTCAACGATAACAACGCCTTCGATTGCTGTTTTTTCAAAAATCATTGCTGTTCCTCCGTGCCCCAGCAGGGTCTTGCACCGGGCCTGTCGGCAGAATAAAGAATCTTACCCTCTGCAACCGCACGAAGATGCTGACCGTAAGAGGATTTACCGTATTTTTCGGCTGAACGAAGAAGAGCTTCACGGCTTATCCAACGCATATTGTAAGCAATTTCTTCGGGTGCGGAAATCTTGATGCCCTGAAGCTTTTCAACAGTGTGGATAAAGTTTGCTGCATTCATAAGATTTTCAACTGTTCCCGTATCAAGCCAGGCAAAGCCTCTGCCCATCAGTCTGATGTCAAGGTCGCCGTTTTGCAGATACATCTGGTTGATATCTGTGATCTCAAGTTCACCTCTTTTTGATGGCTTGAGTGATTTTGCATATTCAACAACACGGTTATCGTAGAAATAAAGACCCGTAACAGCATAATTTGATTTGGGAACATCGGGTTTTTCTTCGATTGAAACGGGAACACCGTTTCCGTCGAACTCAACGACACCGAAGCTCTGTGGATTATCAACGTAATAGCCGAAAATTGTTGCTCTGCCTTTGTTTTTAGCTGCCTGGCGGAGCATATGACCGAGACCGTTGCCATAGAAGATGTTGTCACCGAGTACCATCGCAACGTCGTCGTCACCGATGAATTCCTCACCGATAATGAATGCTTGAGCAAGACCCTCGGGTTTTTCCTGAATAGCGTAGGAAAGGCTCAGACCAAACTGTCTGCCGTTGCCGAGAAGCTCCTTGAATCGGGGGGTATCAGTGGGGGTGGAAATAATAAGAATCTCACGGATGCCCGCAAGCATAAGAGTTGAAAGGGGATAATAAATCATAGGTTTATCGTAAACGGGAAGAAGCTGTTTACTTGTAACCATAGTCAGCGGATAAAGTCTTGTTCCTGAACCGCCGGCGAGAATAATACCTTTCATCAAACACACTCCATTTCAGATAAAGCTGTATAATGATTGAGTTATTTCTTTTATTTATAAACCTTATAATACCATCTTTTGTTGAAATTGTCAAACAAATAAAGGTTACAATAGTGTAATCTTTATGAAATGTGTTGATAGCTGAAAAATGTATAAAGAAAAACTTTACTTTTAAAAAATAATGTAATATAATAAAGTGAACATTTGTTTCTGTGAAAGGAGGTCTGTTTGTGGACAGCTTTAAACTTCATTCATCATATAAGCCGACGGGTGATCAGCCGCAGGCGATAGCTGAGCTTGTTGATTCAATCCGTAAAGGCAATTCCGAGCAGACCTTGCTTGGTGTAACGGGTTCGGGTAAAACTTTTACAATGGCAAACGTTATTGCCGAGCTTAACAGACCGACCCTTGTTCTTGCTCATAACAAAACTCTTGCCGCCCAGCTTTGCTCTGAATTCAGGGAATTCTTCCCCGAAAATGCGGTTGAATATTTTGTTTCATATTATGATTATTATCAGCCAGAGGCTTATATTCCCACAACCGATACCTATATTGAAAAGGATTCGGCAGTCAACGATGAAATCGATAAGCTTCGCCATTCCGCAACTTCGGCTTTGTCAGAGCGAAGAGACGTTATTATTGTTGCCAGCGTTTCGTGTATCTACACTCTCGGTGACCCGATTGATTACCGCAGTATGGTTATTTCTCTTCGAACGGGTATGGAGAAAAGCAGAGATGAGCTTATTGAAAAGCTTGTTTCAATTCAGTATGAGCGAAACGATATTGATTTCAGCCGAAATAAATTCAGAGTCAGGGGAGACGTTGTTGAAATCTTCCCCGTTTACTCTAATGAAAATGCTTACAGAATTGAATTTTTCGGTGATGAGATTGACCGCATAAGCGAGATAAATGCCCTGACGGGTCAGGTGAAAAGCGTTGTGTCGCACGTTGCGATTTATCCTGCGTCACATTACGTTATTTCGCCCGAAAAAATGGAAAAATCAATCAGCCTCATTTACGGTGAGATGCTTGACAGAGTCAAGGAATTCGAGAAGGCAGGCAAGCTGCTTGAAGCACAGCGTATCAGACAGCGAACCGAATACGATATCGAGATGCTTCGTGAAACGGGTTTCTGCAAAGGCATTGAAAACTATTCGAGAGTTATGTCAGGCAGAGAGCCGGGCTCCGCACCGTTTACGCTTCTCAATTATTTCCCCGATGATTTTCTCCTCTTTGTTGATGAATCGCACGTCACATTGCCGCAGGTAAGAGCGATGTACGGTGGTGACAAGGCAAGAAAAGACAGCCTTATTGAATTCGGTTTCCGTCTTCCGTCGGCGTATGATAACCGTCCGCTTACGTTTGACGAATTCTATGAGAGAACGGGTCAGAAAGTTTTTGTCAGCGCAACACCCGGTGAGTTTTTAAAGGGCAGAAGTCAGCACACGGCAGAGCAGGTTATCAGACCCACAGGTCTGCTTGATCCCGAAATCTCTGTCAGACCCGTTGAGGGTCAGATTGACGACCTTGTTTCCGAAATCAATATCCGCACCGCAAAGGGTGAGAGAGTGCTTGTTACAACCCTCACAAAGCGAATGGCGGAGGATTTAACGGATTACCTTGAAAATCTTGATATCAGGGTGCGTTATATGCACCACGATATCGATACCATAGAAAGAATGGAAATTATCCGAGGTCTGAGTCTTGGAGATTTCGACGTGCTTATCGCTATCAACCTTTTAAGAGAAGGTCTTGATATTCCCGAGGTCTCGCTTGTTGCGATTCTCGATGCCGATAAGGAAGGGTTCCTGCGTTCCGAAACATCGCTTATCCAGACAATCGGACGAGCCGCAAGAAACGCAGAGGGCACGGTAATTATGTATGCCGACAGTGTAACACCGTCGATGGAAAGAGCGATTACCGAAACCAACCGCCGCCGTGAAAAGCAGATGAAATATAACGAAGAACACGGCATAATTCCGAAAACTATCGTCAAGGATGTTAGAGAAATCATTGAGATTTCTGCAAAATCGGATGATGATAAGGCGATTTCAAAGATGAGCCGAAAAGAGAGAGAGCAGATGATACTCCGTCTCACCGCTGAAATGAAAGCGGCGGCGAAAATTCTTGAATTTGAGCACGCGGCATATCTGCGTGACAAAATCGAAAAGCTCAGAAGAGGTAAATAAAAATGGCAATAAAAAACCTTACGGTCAAGGGAGCAAGGGAGCATAATCTCAAAAACGTTGACGTAGTTTTGCCCAGAGATAAGCTCGTTGTTTTTACAGGTTTGTCGGGCAGCGGCAAATCATCACTTGCCTTTGATACGATATATGCAGAGGGCCAGCGACGATATGTTGAGTCACTTTCATCTTATGCGAGACAATTCCTCGGTCAGATGGAAAAACCTGCCGTTGAGAGTATCGACGGTCTTTCTCCCGCTATTTCCATCGACCAGAAAACAACGTCAAAAAATCCCCGTTCAACCGTTGGTACGGTAACGGAGATTTATGACTACCTGCGTCTGCTTTATGCAAGAATCGGTATTCCTCATTGCCCCGAGTGCGGCAGAGAGATTGCAAGGCAGACGGTTGATGATATAACCAAACAAGTGCTTGAGCTTGACGAAGGCACGAGAATTCAGATTATGGCTCCCATTGCGAGGGGTAAAAAAGGCGAATTTGTAAAGGAGCTTGAGGGCATCCGTAAAAGCGGTTATGCGAGAGTCAGGGTGGATTCAATCGTCTATGACCTGACCGAAGATATCAAGCTCGATAAGAATATCAAACACAATATTGAGGTTGTGGTAGACCGCCTTGTTATCAAAGAGGGTATCCGTTCAAGACTTGCTGATTCAATCGAAACCGCAGTCGGTCTGACGGACGGACTCCTTATGGTTGACGTTATTGGCGGCGAGGAGCTTCTTTTCTCGCTTAACTATGCCTGCCCCGAGCACGGTGTTAGCATTGAAGAGCTTGAACCTCGCTCGTTCTCTTTCAATAATCCCTTCGGTGCGTGTCCTAAATGTCTAGGTCTCGGTGTGATTATGCACATCGACCCGAATCTCATTGTTCCTGACGGCAGTCTCTCAATCAGAGACGGTGCAATCAAGGCAAGCGGTTGGGGTAAGAGCGATGGCGGCACAATTGCACAGATGTATTTTGAAGGCCTTGCTGCGGCATATGATTTTTCGCTCGATGCTCCGTTTGATGAGCTTTCAAAAAAAGCGAAGGACGTTATCTTCTACGGCACAAACGGTAAGAAAATTAAGCTTGAACGCAAGAGTGAATATGGATCGGGCACATATATGACGGATTTTGAAGGCGTTATCAACAACCTTGAAAGACGTTATAAAGAAACAACAAGCGAATATTCAAGAAACGAAATTGAAGGTTATATGTCAAGTGACGTGTGCCCTGAATGCCACGGTGCAAGACTTCGCAAAGAATCGCTTGGAGTTACAGTTGGTGGCATAAACATCAATGAATTTGTCAATAAATCAATAACCGAAGAACTTGAATTTCTTGATGCTCTTGTTCTTACCGAGCGTGAAGAGATGATTGCAAATATGATTATCAAGGAAATCAGAAGCCGTCTGAGCTTCCTTTCAAGTGTCGGTCTCAATTATCTTTCACTTTCTCGCTCATCAGCTACTCTTTCGGGTGGTGAGGCGCAGAGAATCCGCCTTGCAACTCAAATCGGCTCATCGCTTATGGGTGTGCTTTATATCCTTGATGAACCGAGTATAGGTCTGCATCAGAGGGATAACGAAAAACTGATTGCAACTCTTAAACATCTTCGTGATATCGGCAACACGTTGATTGTTGTTGAACACGATGAGGATACGATGCGTGAGGCTGATTATATTGTTGACGTTGGCCCCGGAGCAGGTATTCACGGCGGTGAAATCGTTGTCTGCGGTACGGTTGATGATATTATCGGATGCGAAAAATCGATTACGGGTCAGTATCTCAGTGGTAAAAAGTTTATTCCGATTCCTGATAAACGCAGATCGGGCAACGGAAAGAAGCTTGTTGTTCACGGTGCAAGAGAAAACAACCTGAAGAATATCGACGTTGAATTCCCTCTCGGCACGTTTATCTGCGTAACGGGTGTTTCGGGCAGCGGTAAATCATCGCTTATCAATGAAATTCTCAATAAGCATCTCGCTGTTGTGCTAAATAATGCGAAAAAAGTATCAGGTAAGCACGATGGTATAAGCGGCACGGAACATCTTGATAAGGTTATCAATATCGACCAGTCTCCCATCGGCAGAACTCCTCGTTCCAATCCTGCAACCTATACGGGTGTTTTTAACGATATCAGAGAGCTTTTTGCTTCAACCGTTGATGCAAAGAAAAGAGGCTACAAAGCAAACCGCTTCTCATTCAATGTTAAGGGCGGTCGTT
>JAGBUT010000135.1 GCA_017630695.1 Clostridia bacterium | reverse complement strand
TGCGATTTATATCGCAACACACCCCGACCTCAACTGCCCCACCGCAGACGGATATATGCCCGACACAGGCTCAATGATTGAGCTTTTCGCCGCTTCAACAGGCAAAAGACCTCAGGTGCTCGGCAAACCTATGACTGCAACTGTTGACTACATCACCGAAATGCTCGGATGTGACAGAAGCGAGCTCGCATTCATCGGTGACAGACTTGCAACCGACATTGCAATCGGTGCAAACCACGGTATCCCCTGCGCACTTGTTTACAGCGGCGTTACAACCCCCGAGGAATATGCCGCATCCGATATCAAGGCAAGTGTTGCGGTTGAAAACCTCAAAGCACTCGCAGACTATCTTTAATCCAGGCGCAAGCGGTTTATCCGCTTGATATAAATGTCAGTTCGAAACCTTCCTGACAGGCATTGCCCGATGCCAAACAAAACTAAAGGCGCTACTCGGCAGCAAAAAGGAGCAAAAAATGAAAAAAAGACAGAAACAAATCACTGCTCTTGTTCACGGAGCAATGATTGCGGCAATCTATGCCGCGGCAACCTACCTGAGCGCAACGTTCGGGATCGCTTACGGTAATATTCAGTTCAGGCTTTCCGAGGCTCTGACAATCCTCTCCGTTTTCACCCCTGCAGCAATTCCGGGCCTGACAATCGGATGTGCCATCGGCAATCTTTCAAGTCCGATGGGAATCTGGGATATTATCTTCGGCTCGGCAGCAACCTTGCTCGCAGCAATCTGTGCAAGAGCTTTGAGAAAGGTCACCTTCAAAGGTATCCCCTTACTCTCTCTGTTGATGCCCGTTATATTCAACGCTTTTATTATCGGCGCAGAGATCACTTTCCTGATGATTGAGGGTGAAGCAACCTTTGCGATTTTCGCAATCTCGGCCCTTGAAGTCGGTGCAGGTGAATTGGCGGTCTGCCTTGCAGGCGGTATCCCTCTTTATTACGCTTTCAAAAAAACAAAAATATTCAGCAACACACTTTAACAAAAACTCCGCAGGACGTTTAATCCTGCGGAGTTGATTTTTTATAAGTCAATTTTCCAATATGCAACGTTCAGTCTTTCCCACGTATACGAAACGTAAAGACTGCCGTTGAAATATTCGATTGCGGGGTATGCGAATTCGCTATCCTTCTTTTCCTCTTCAAGAACAAGAACAGTTTCCCACGTTGCTCCGTTATCAACGGATTTCTGAAGAGTCAGAGGTGAACGTTCGCCCCAGTTTTCCTCAACGGGGTTTGAAAGAAGCCAAAGGCTTCCGTCGGGAGTTTTGACAAGATCGATACCGCTGTTGTTATTCGGCAACTCGGTTGCGTATGCTTCGCACCAGGTCTCACCGTAATCCTCGGAATCACTTCTGTAAATTCTGCCGACAGGTGTTCTTGTGAGCATATGCACTTTGCCGTTTTCACTCTCCCAGAGAGTCGGCTGAATCATAGGAATCTTGTTGCTTGTATACGCGTTAAGACGGTTGAAAATCGGAACTTCTCTTTCGGTTCTTACCTTCGGAGTTTTTCTCCAGGTCACACCGTCGTCGTCGGAAATATCAATAAAGCAGTTCCAACCTCTGTTTTCAAACGATGCAGGAGCAAGAACTCTGCCGTTGCTCAAACGGATGCATTTATTCTTGACAGGGCCTCTGCCGCCACTTCTGTCACCTGCAACAAGCTCTTCGGGTTTGCCGAAGCTCTTGCCGCCATCTGTTGAAACGCTTACAAAAGTACGCCAAGTGGGGATGTTCTTACCCACTTTGAAGAAAAGACGGATATCGCCGTTTTCGGCAAGAAAAAGAACGGGATTCCAGTGAGGCAGGTGCTTCGCATAGGAAACAACTTTCGGCTCCCCCCAGCCGTTTTCATCTCTTCTGGCATACCAGATATCAACATCGTCATCCTTTTCTTTAGTGCCGCCAAACCAAGCCGCAACAACGCTTCCGTCGGGAAGCGGAAGAATGGTTGATGCGTGAGCATTTGCGGTAGGTAACGGATTACATACAAACTCTTTTAACGTTTTCATTATTCCTTCTCCGTTTCTTCATCATCAAAGATACTTGTTTTTGACCAATCGGATGCAGGGTCATCATCTTCCTCTGCAATCACGTCTGCGAAAAGGAACTCTTCCTCTTCTTCGTCATCCTCATCATCAAAAATGACGTCATCTTCGTCGTCAAAAAGAATTTCATCCTCGCCGAATTCATCTTCCTCATCATCAAAGAAATCCTCTTCGTACTCTTCAAAGAGGTCCTCATCGAACTCGTCTTCTTCCTCGTCGAACGCATCTTCTTCTTCGAAGAACCCATCGTCGTCATCAAAGTAGATACCGTCATCTTCATCATCGTCGTCAACGAAATCTTCTGCATCAATATCCATTGCAAAATCGTCATCATCACGGACGTCGGCTGCAGGAATTTCAGTTGCCTTTAAAAGCTCCTGCTCTGAAACCTCAACTGAAACAACGGGCATTTCTTCAGACTTATCTTCCGGTTCAATCTCTTTGACAGCGGGAGCAATCACCGTCTCTGAAGGGGTTTCCTTCACCGCCTCAAAGCCTGCGTTCAAATCAAAATCCTCGGGGTTTGCCTCACGGACTGCAGGCATTTTTCTCGGAACCCGCTTGAGAGGGTCATAGGAATATCTTCTGCAGGTGTCGTCAGGATCAACAATACCCTTCTTCATACACAAAACCGTGTCACCTTCGGGAGAAAGTCTGCCGTGTTTGCAATTTCTGCAAATTGCTTCATATGCATTTTTATTTAAAAGTTTCTTCTTCATATAATCCGACCTTTCACCAGAAATTTTAACATATTTTTCTTTGCTTATCAAGGTCAAATATGAGCAGAGATGAGAAAAAGAGCAACGATATTGCCGCAGGCACTGAAAACGAGCATAAAGAAACGTTTTCGGAAACCGATAAAAACGTCGGCTCTTCAACGGGAAACAGTTTTAAGAGCAGTGTACAGACAACCACGGAAAGCACGGAATGAACTGCCCTGCACAAAAAGAATTTCTTATAATCAGGTTTCAGTTCCCCTGCAACCGAAAAAATCTGCATATGAACGCAAAGTCCTCCGAATGCACAGACCCCCGTAAGCAACGGCAAAGAAATCTTCCCTGAAGCCGCCGCACAGCCGCTTGTTATTTCCAAAATACAAGCAATTGCCGTTGCCGTTTTTTCGCTTACTCCTGAACTTGAAATTACTGAAATAACACCCGAAAAAAGTGTTGTGAAGGCACACACTCCGATTATCCCCGACGCCCCCGAGGCTACGCTTTCCACGAAAATTCCCGATGGATTTTTTGCAATCACTCTGACCGTACAAACGGAATCTTCTTTCGGTGCACGAACAACCAACCCGGTCAAAACCGCAGAGATGCATAGCGATGCAAAAATTATAATACCTGACTTTTCCGAACCGAGCAAAGAAACTCCAATTGCATTAACACAAAACCCCGTGCCCGGATTAACGCAAAAAAGCATCAGACTTTTTGCCTGACTTTCGCTGATTCTTCCGCTTTTGCAGAGTGATACCGCCGCTTTCGTGCCTGACGGATATCCTCCGAGCAGACCAACGGCGATTGCGATTGCCGACTCTGCAGGTTGGTGAAAAACCCTTCGGGTCAGCGGCTCAATCAACTTCTTCAACCATTCGGGCAACTCACTCTCGCCTAAAATCGAAGCCGCAGTCATAAACGGAAAAAGCGACGGCACAATCACCTGAGCACAATTTGATAAACCGATTGCCGCCCCTGTGAAAAATTCATCCCTGAAAATAAAAAGTAAAATAAAAAGTGTCGTTCCGCACACCAATGCACTGTATTTCCCGATTTTCATCCGACCACCCCTTTCCGATAATATGCGCATCCGTTCTTTTTCTTTACAACTCAACATAGCTATAGAACGAGGTGTGTTATATGAGAAACAGAAAAAACTGCCGTGAGAATATAATCGAATCAATCGGCAGAAATCTCGATATTCCGCAGGACGCTTTTTCGGGATATGCACAGATTGAAATCTGCGGAAACAGAGAAGCAACCGTTGAGGGATGCATGGGAATCCTTGAATACAGTGACTCCTCCGTTGCCGTCAACACGGGCAAATTGACTGTCAGATTCAGTGGCTGTTCACTGACAATCACTGAAATGCAGGGTGCCCGAACGGTTATCCGAGGAATCATAACGGGCATCGATTTCTGCAACTAGGAGGCAACTATGCTTTTAACAAGGCTTATCAGATTTTTGCTGGGTTACGTTTGCTTTTCTGCTCGCAACGGATTCTCTGAAAGATTCATAAACCTTTGCAAAATTAACAGAATTCCGCTTTGGAATCTTCATTGCAGCAACGGAATTATAACCGCACAAACCGATTTAAAAAATTATATACGCATACGTCCGATTGCAAAAAAATCGGGTATGAAAGTGCGTATTGAAAGAAAACAAGGTCTGCCGTTTTTTATGAAAAAGCATCGCAAAAGAGTCGGATTGATTATCGGTGCTGTATTCTGTTTTCTTTCGGTTGCGTTTCTTTCGTCAAGAATCTGGCACATCGAAGTAATCGGCAACGTCAGGGTTCCGAAAGAGGAAATTCTCTGCGTTTTTGAAAGCATCGGACTCCGGGAAGGAACAAGCATTGCAAAAACCGACGTATCCTCAACCGAATCTGCTGCACTGCATATGCTGCCTGACGTTTCGTGGCTCAACGTCAACTTTTCAGGATGCACTGCAATAATAGAAATACGGGAAACAGTCGAAAAGCCGTCAACAGACAAAGAATCTGCACCAAGCAATCTTGTTGCTGCCGGAGACGGTCAGATTCTTATTCTGCGGCCCTTCAACGGCACTGCCGAAACCTTCGTCGGCTCTGCGGTGCTCAAAGGCGATTTGCTGATAAGCGGAATCGAAGAAAACAAAGATCTGACGGTAAACTTCTGCAAAGCCGAAGGATACGTTGTTGCTCAGACAACGAGGTCATCGGATTATCTTCAGAAACAAAGCTTCCCTGCTTTGCAAAAATCC
>JAGBUT010000134.1 GCA_017630695.1 Clostridia bacterium | reverse complement strand
TATCCTTATGTGATTCAATTCTGCCGTTTACAGCTAATTTATTTTCCGCAATCTTACCACAACATCCTCCGATGAATCCATAATCGTATCCATCCAATCGAATGGAGCCTTTTGAAATTAACAATACATCGTTCAGAAAATTCTGAGCGGCTGTAAAGATGGATTCATCATCTGTAATAATTGCAGATTCATTAATTGCACAGATTGAACAGCCGGTATATCCTTGATTTACATTTATAACATTCATGTCTGCATATTCTACAAATTCAAGAATCTCTTTAGCGATTGTTCGTTTATTAAGGAATATGTTATTGCCTATAATCTTACAATTAAGTTTTACATCGTTGGGATACGTGTTTCCAAGCTCTTCCCCAATTCTATTAATATTAAAATTTTGTTCCAACTCCCCCGCGCACAAATGTTTGCCAGAGATAAATATTCTGTTACCGCATAAATGTAACAGCTGTAAATCTGAATGGGTGCAAACCGGTTTAGGTAATATTGGATTTTGGGGAACTATAATAGTATTGATATTAAGAGTGTGAAGGCTTAAAATTGCTTTTTTAGCATCACAGCTGATAGCAACAGCCGACACCTCCCCTTTTGGTAAATTGGGATTTAAAATATACATAATTATATAGCTGCTTCAAAGGCTTCGTTCACGTTATTTGCACCGACAATCTCGATATCGCCCTTGAATCCGTCAGATAAAGTCTTAAAATTATGTTTTGGTATGATACAGCGGTTAAAACCGAGTCTTTCAGCTTCTCTGATTCTTTGCTCACAGTTTGAAACTGATCGTAATTCACCGCCAAGACCGATTTCACCGATAACAAGAGTGTCATCTCTTATCGGAATATCTTTAAAGCTTGATATCATTGCAAGCGCAACTGAAAGATCCGTTGCAGGTTCATCAAGTCTCAGACCTCCTACAACGTTGATGTATGCATCACAGTTATTCATAAAGAAGCCTGCTCTTTTTTCGAGCACAGCAAGAAGCATAGACATACGATTATAATCAAAGCCTGTTGCCATTCTTCTTGCATTACCGTAGTTAGATGTTACAACAAGGGCCTGAACCTCAGCGAGAATAGGTCGGCTGCCTTCCATAACACAAGCAATACAAGTTCCTGCAGTGTTTTTAGGTTTACCCGAAATAAGCATAAGAGACGGATTGGGAACTTCAACGAGACCCTTGTCCATCATTTCAAAAACACCAATTTCATTTGTTGAACCGTATCTGTTTTTGACGGCTCTTAAAATTCTGTATGAAAGATGGCGTTCACCTTCAAAATAAAGAACGCAGTCAACGATGTGTTCAAGAACCTTAGGGCCTGCAATATTGCCGTCTTTATTAACGTGACCAACGATAATCGTGGGGATACCGAGATCCTTTGCGCAATGCATATATAAATTTGTTGATTCTCTTACCTGAGTAACGCTACCCGGAGATGAATTGATTTCAGAAACGCTCATAGTCTGAATAGAATCAACAATAACCAGGTCAGGTTTATCCGATTTAATATATTCAACAATGCTCTGAACGTCGGTCTGACACATAATAAAAAGATTATCAGTTATTACACCGAGACGTTTGGCACGAAGCTTAATCTGACGAGCAGACTCTTCACCCGATACATATAATACGCGAAGATTCTTACCGAGATATTCACATATCTGAAGAAGGATTGTTGATTTACCGATACCGGGATCACCGCTTAAAAGAACAAGTGAGCCTTTTACGATACCACCGCCGAGAACTCTGTCAAGCTCCTGCATTCCTGTTTTAAAACGTATTTCATCTTCACCGTCAATCTCGTTTACTGTCTGGGCAAAAACTGATTTTACGGGCTTTGAGGCGGCTTTTTGTTGTGATGGAGTTCTGATATCTTCCTCCATGCAGTTCCACTCACCGCAACCGGGACAGCATCCGTACCATTTGGCACTTTCATATCCGCAAAGATTGCATATATAAATAGTTTTTGTTTTGCTTGCCATTCAGTATTCCTCCGTCTGATTCAGATAATCTATAATTCCGATTGCAATAAAAAAAGCAAGTTTTTGCTGATATTTTTCATTTTTAAGCATATCCGCTTCGGCTTTGTTTGACAGAAAGCCGCATTCAATCATAACCGCAGGAACGGTTGCGGCGTTAAGAAGATAAATTTCTTTTCCGCTTTTTTTGATTTCTCTCGTATTATCAGGTTGTATATTGTTGATAATTGAACTTCTCAATGATTGAGCTAAAGTTTCAGAATGCGGATTGTTTTTGGAATAGAATATCTGAGCTCCGCTGTATTGAGATTGAGTAAAATAATTCTGATGTATACTTACAAAAACAGCGTTGTCAGTTGATTCAATAATATGAAGTCTGTTTTTTATATCAGAAATCTTTTGATTTCTTATCCCTTGCACACCTTCAGAATGGATAGAATTATCGTTTTCTCTTGTCATTAAGGTTTTTATTCCTAATGACTGAAGTATATCGTTAAGCTTAACAGAAATGTTGAGATTTATGTCTTTTTCAAGGGTGCCATCTGCGGAATGGGTTCCTCCGTCTATTCCACCGTGACCAGCATCAATGATAATAACGCATTCATTATCCAAATTATTGTTTACTTCGAGCGAGGATTTCTCTATAAAAATATAACCCGATATAATCAGTCCGGCAATCAGCACAAGACAGAAAACGAGAAAAAACTGTACCTTCGATTTTGAAGAAACAATAATTTTCATTAAATCAGCCCCAAATATCATTTTATAAAATAATATGCATTCAAGGCTATGAAATTGACTTATTTTATATTGTTGATTTTTCGGTAATCAATATAATCCTGAAGAATAACAACAGCGGCAACCTGATCAACAACAGCTTTTCTTTTTTTGCCTCTTGTATTCGTTACGTTAAGTGCATTGTGAGCAGTAACTGTTGTCAGTCTTTCGTCACGCATAACGTACGGGATTCCTGTAGCTTCGCTCAACTCTTTGGCAAAAGCTTCGCATTTCTCACCACGTTCACCGATGCTTGAATCCATATTTTTCGGCAAACCAACAACAATCAGCTCAGGTTTATGTATTGATGTAAGCGCTGAAATTTCTTCAATCAGATGTTCCTTTTTTCGCTGTGTAATAACGCAAACGGGTGAAGCTAACATTTCAAATTTATCGCACACAGCAACGCCCGTTCTGACGTCACCGTAATCAATTGCCATTATAATCATTTTATCACCGTTTCATAAATTACAAACAGCGGAGTTTGAGTGATCAACAAACTCCGCATTGTTTATTTTATCCGAGAATATTATCAACGATTCCGCCTATAATCTGATCAACAACGTCTCCTTCAGGTGTCGTAAACGGAGTACATGCTGTGCAGGTAGCGGGTAAAGAATTGATTTTATACCAACCAACTCCCGTTACGCAGTTAGGACCTGCGAGTAAACCTGTAGCCTGACAATAGGTTTTCTGAACAGTACCACTGCTCTTGGGGAACTTCTTATCAGGAAGATCCTTATGAACCTTATCGAACACTGAAATAAAGATCTTACCGCAGGGGTTAACGTCAACGTCGAGTCTTTCAGGAATATCAAAACCAAACCAGATTGCTGTTACATAATAAGGTGTACCTGCGCAGAACCAACGGTTAGTGTTGTTGGTGGTGGTACCTGTTTTAGCGATAATCTGGAAGCGTCTTACGTTAGATCCCGTGCCGTAGTAGCTTGTATCAACTGTCTGAAGAAGCTCACACATAATATCTGATGTTTCTTCAGAAATTGCTCTGTGTCCAACAGGTTCTTCATTGCTGAGGATAATTTCGTCACCCTTGCTGTTGGTTACTTTGTAATAGGAATAAGGCTCGTAGTACATACCGCCGTTACCAAACGTTGCATATGCCGCAGCCATTTCAACGGTTGTAGTACCGTTATGAAGGGCACCCGTAGCAAGAGGAGCAAGCTGTCTGTCCTCTTTTTCATCAAGTTTTGAGAGCTTGAATGCATCGCGAAGATAAGTGAATGAGTTCTCTATGCCAAGCTCATAATTGATAATTCTTGCGGGAACGGTGTTATGAGACTGCTGAAGAGCATACTGAACGGTTGACATCTTATTTGAGCCAAGCGTCTGGTCAACGTTATGAGGCCAAAGCTGACCGTTAACAGCAATCGCATAGTCTTTAACTGTTGTTGAGAACGTGATAAGGTTCATATCAATTGCAGGCGCATAACAAGCAATAGGCTTGATAGTTGAACCGGGCTGACGATATGAATTAGCAGCTCTGTTAAGACCTCTGTTTTCTGTTTTTTCGCCTGCTTGACCAACTATAGCAACAACTCTGCCATTATAGTCCATAATTGTCATTGCAGACTGTACGGGTATACCTTCGTCTTCACTATAAAGTTCAGGGAAACCTTTTCTGTTAACATAAACGTCTTCAAGAGCATTCTGAACGTCGAGATCTACTGCGGCATAAATTTTAAGACCACCATAGTAAATTTCGTTTATAGCTTGCTGCTTTGAGTAACCGTATGCTTCCATAAGGTCATCTCTGACGCATTGAATAACATAGTCAACGTAGAAGCTGTTGATTACCTTATCTTCTTCAACAACAATCTTGCTATCCTCATCGGGAACATATTCATCACTGTTTGTGAAAATTAATTTATAATCACAAGCTTCCTGATATTCTTCATCTGTGAGCATACCGTTTTTCCACATTTCTTTGAGACAGTGGAGCTGTCGTTCACGGTTGTTTTCAGGGTTAAGCAACGGATTGTTTTTAGTAGGTTTCTTTGTAATTGAAGCGATAACAGCACATTCAGCGGCATTAAGTTCAGAAACCTCTTTGCCGAAATATTTTTCACTCGCAGTTTCAACACCGTAGCAACCGCTGCCAAGATAAAGAGTATTGAGATATGCTTCTATGATTTCATCTTTATCATAGTTTTTTTCAAGATTAAGAGCTGTGAGAATCTCTTTAAACTTACGAACGGTTGTTGTTTCGTTCTGATTGGTCAGATTCTTGATAAGCTGCTGTGTGATTGTTGAACCGCCCTGACCGATGTTTGAAGGTTTGACAATAACACCGATTGTTCTTCTCCAGTCAACACCATGATGTTCTTTGAAACGAGTATCTTCAACCGAAATAAAGGCGTTTACCATATGAGGAGAAATGTCATCGAGGTCAACCCATACTCTGTTTTCTTCACCGTGAAGTCTTGCGATTTCTTCGAGTGAACCATCTTCATTATATGCATAAATAAATGACGTCTGATTCTGCTTTTCTTTGTATTCATCAAGATCAATTGCAAGATCACCACTGACAAATGAAATTGAATTAAAAAGAACGTATGAAGCAACAACACAGACTGTCAGACCGCATACACAAAGAAAGCCGAGAAAAACAGAGATTGCGGTACGTTTTTTATTATTATCAATTTTTTTATTCTTTGTGGTTTTGGCCAATTTCTTTTACCTCCCCATAATCGATGAATATATTAAAATAAAAATGAATTACAAAATTATGATTCATTTGTAAATTTTAATCATTGATAAGCATTTGCTTTAATTCTTCAATTTCTTTTTTTACCGCTGCAAAATCGTTGTAAGCGGCAGAATCGGATGTTGATATATTATCTTCTGAATTGTAGGAAACAGTTTTTGAAAGCAATGATTCATATGTTGACTCGATTGATTTGATTTTATCAATGATTTTTTCAATTTCGTTTCTTGAAGAATCCATAAAAATATCCTTTGAATATTATTTGAGTTTTTTGCGGTATTTAATCCTGTTTTTAAGAAATGCTGCAAGTATGATTAAAGCACATAAAGGTAACGTTGCTAACAGTAACAATGCACCGATAACAATAATTGCAGGACCCTTATTACTCTTTTTTACCGTAATAAGCTTATCATTCCAGCGAAGAGCTTCAAAAGACTCCCCTTCTATAATATACGGAAAAATTTTAAGATCGGCTTCATAAGCATCAATCTTATAGTTGTAAAGCAAGGGCTCAACAAGACTTGCGGCATCAGGAACAACTTTTATGATTTTTCCGAGGTCAACTTTAATTGTTCTCAAAATGCTGTCGATAATATTAAGTAATCCGATTGTAATCTTATAAGTCGCAGTTTCAGGCGGATACTTGCTTTCTCCACCATAAAGATTAAGCACAAGCTCTGTTATTACGTCAACAACTTTTCTGTCTTTTATATCGGCATAATCCTCTTTTTTAAGACCAGTTTCTTTCTTTGTCCATTTTGCAATTGTTCCGACTTTAAGTGAATTAAGAAGCTTGAATACAGGTTTTATAACCCAGCCGAATTTATATATAACCTTCGGTTTGATGCTGATCGCAGTTGCCATCTGGGCAAGCTTATCAACGTCCTCTCCCGCGGCCTGAATCATACCTCTGATTGTGCCAATAAGCTGATTTTCAAAAACTTCACGGAGAGATTTATTGTTATTAATAAAACTTTCAGGTTCCTTAACAAACTCTGTTGAAGCTGAAACTGTATTGTTTGCAGGGTTAATATTTACTTTTCTGATAACACCGGGATAACCGATTGCCGTGCCGGTGCATATATCATAAATGACGTTTCCGTTTTCACTTTGCGAAGCGGAAATGTTGTGAATATGTGTGTGACCCGTGAAAATAAACTGAATACCGATATCTGCAAGTTGATGAAGTCTGAACTCATAATCGCCAAGCATATCGCCTTTACCGATAAGTTCATAAATAGGCGACGGAGCAATAAGAGGATGATGAGTCATTGCAATAATAAATTGACCGTCATTTCTTGCTTTTTCAGCTTGTTCAGTAATCCACTTAAAGCAATCGTCAGAAAATCCGCTTTTGCCGTTGAGATTTGAATCATCATTCAGAGCGAATAATCTGTAACCGTCACAAAGCTGGACTATATATGACATACTCTCTCTGTGAACAGAAATTGCTTCATCCGGACCAAATTCACGATACATATCGTAAAGCATATCACGGGTTGCGGTTGGCGTTGTGATAACGTTATCACCGTCATATGCATCGGTAACACCCGAACCTCTGTAATCATGAGTAGCTGTTATAACGTAAACTTTTTTACCCTTATTTTTAAAATCACGGAGCAAACTTATGAATTCTTCATGAGCAGTTAATTCACCGTTATTTGTAACGTCACCGCTGATTAAAAGAATATCACTTTCTTTGTCAGCAGCAATCTGCTCAAATGTACTTACAAGAACGTCAGCGCTTTCGGCAAGAAGCTTCTGACTTTTGGCACTTGCTTTTTCATATGCTATGCCACTCGTACCGCTTTTCTTTGAATAATAATGTGTATCGGTTAAAACCGTAATTTTTAAGGGCTTATGATTCATTTATTTCTCATTCCTCTTTGCAATATCAACAAGATTCTTATAGCTGATTGCCATGGATTCTCTGGGATCAATTTCGCAGGTATCCTGCTCAATAACAATATATTTTACTCCAGTATTTTTGCAGGTGTTATAAATTGCATCAAGATTAAGATTGCCGGTGCCGATTTCGGCAAACATAGGCTTATCATCCTTGAATTTATAATCCTTGAAATGGCAGACTTTCATTCTGCCGGCAATTTTTTCGATATAATCACAAGGATTAACACCGCCATACTGGAACCAATATGTATCACCGATAAAGCTGAATTCTTCAGGCTTTGTATCTTCGATAAGCATATCAAAAATACGTCTGCCGTTATCAAGCTTTGCAAATTCAAATGCATGATTATGATATGCAAACTGTAAACCGTTATCGTGCATTCTTTTGCCGATTTCACTTGTTATTCTGATAAACTCACGGATACCGTCTGCATCCTTTCTGAATTCATCAGGCATACCGCCGATACCGAGAGTATCGCAGCCGAGCATTTTATGCTCTTTCATTACCGAATCAAGATCAGTTCTCATTCGGTCAAATGATGTGTGAGTTACACAAACGTCCATATTATATTTTTCGCAAAGATAAGCAACTTTATCAGCAGGTATGGGACCAATGCCTGAAATCTGAATAACGTTGATTCCGATAGCATTCAGATATTTGAATGTTTTTTCGCAATCATCGTATGTTTTAATAAAATCTCGTAAAGTATAAAGCTGTGCTCCGAGTTTGATGCAGCTCATAAAATATTCCTCCAGTATATATTTATTACATTATATATCCTTTTTATAAATAATGCAAGAAATATATTGTTTTCAGAGGTATAAATATCGAATTTTTATAAAAATTCAGAATTATATTTCCGTACTGAAATATAATTTATCGAGGTGATTATTTGTTTGGATTATTAATGGAATTGATTTCAAGAGGGTTGCTTTTTTTTACTCTCCACATTCAGAATGGAAGCTCATTCCCTCCTGCTCTCGGTTCAAAAGAAGAACAAATCTTATTAGAACAATTTAAAAACGGAAATATTCAGGCTAAGAATAAACTTGTTGAACATAATCTGCGGCTTGTTGCACATATCGTTAAAAAATATTATTCAAATGCAGAAGAGCAGGATGATCTGATTTCAATAGGAACAATCGGTCTTATAAAAGCTATAAATTCATTCAATTCAGATAAAGGAATAAAGCTCGCAACATTTGCTTCAAAATGTATTGAAAATGAAATTCTGATGTATTTCAGAGGAAAAAAGAAAAGCTCGCAGGAAATTTCCTTTAACGAACCGATTGATATTGACAGCGAAGGTAATCCGCTGACATTAATTGATATTATCAGTGAAGAAAATGATATAACAGATAGTATAGATCTGAGGATTAAAACGGAAAAACTGTATGAATATATTGAAGATATCAAAGATGAAAGAGAAAAAACAATTATAATAATGAGATACGGATTATATAATACATATCCGTATACGCAAAAAGAGGTTGCTGACAAACTGAATATATCCCGTTCATACGTAAGCCGAATTGAAAAGAAATGCCTTGATGGTTTGCGAAAGAAGTTTAATATAAAATAAAAAGAGCTGCTCCGAAGAACAGCTCTGATTACTCTTTTTTACTTTAAGAAAAGGAAAAGAAGATTAGCAGCAAGAGAAAGAACGAAGAAAACGCCTGCAAGAACCTTTGTGATTTTAACAAGCTTCTGTTCGATTGTCTTGCTCTTGTTTTTGCCGAGGAATGTTTCAGCACCGCCTGCAATTGCACCTGAAAGACCTGCCTGACGACCCTCCTGGAAGAGAACAACAGCAACGAGAGCAATTGATGTAACGATAAGGACAATGCCTAAAACGATTTCATACCAAGCCATATAACTGACCTCCAACAAATTTGTACTAATGGATTTTAACATATAACATCAAAAAATGCAAGATGTTTTTTTAATTTATTTCCATAAAATACAATGAATTTTAATTAAAAAATCGCAAAATATATCTTTGCAGAGATAAATCAGATAGCGTTTGCCGATTTATTCTGCCGTGAACTGTTCGCACCTTGCTTTGGGTGTGGGCAGTTCTTTGTTATTCTTCACCGAATAAAGATATTTGTTCGCCTTCATCTTCGGCACTGAGAAGTGCACCTGCTGCAGGAAGATTCTTTGCTTTATATCTGTAAGGCTTTGCAAATTCATTTTCACGATAATCCCTTGCAGTGATAAGCCTTTGACCCTTTTTGAGAGTCAGAACACCGACACCGATTGTATCCTTCGTTGTTTTAGGAAGAATAACAGCGGTGTTGATAAGCAAATGTCTGCCTGCACTTGAAACGATAACAAGCTCTTTATCTGAATCGATATGCATAATTGCAGAAAGCGGAGATTTATCTGAATAAGCTTTGATAAGTTTTTTACGTTTTGTAATGGTCTGGTATGCGTTCATTTCAACCTTAGCAACCTTACCGTTTTCAAAGAAGAAGAGCATATATCCGCTGTAATCAGAAGTTACAGCCATATATACGGGTGCTTCGCCTTCATCCATTTCAAGTTTTGCAGCAACAAAATCACCAAGCACACTTGCCTTGGAATCTTCAAAGAACGAAGCTGAAGTTTTATATACCTGCTGTTTATTGGTGAAGAAAAGAAGTTCTTTTGCGTTTGAAGTTTCAAACGTCTGAACAATTTCATCGCCTTCTTTAAGTTTATGAGCAGAACTCATTCGAAGAGAAAGCGGAGTAATTT
>JAGBUT010000011.1 GCA_017630695.1 Clostridia bacterium | reverse complement strand
TCGGCTTTGCCCGAAGCCACAATATCAATGTTATTGATAAAATCATCTTTGAGAGCGTTACGGCTGCCGTGAATGTTAAGCTCTTTTTTCAGAATGATTGAGTGAACAAAATTCGTTTCACGCTTGCCGTTGCCGATAAGAATAATATTTGCGGCAAAAGCGGCGTTTTCGATGCAGCCCAGAAAAGTTTCGGGTGCACCGCAAGCCTCTATGCAAACGTCAAAGCCGTTGCCGTTGGTGAATTCCTTTGTGTATTCTTCAAGCGACTGATTTTTGGTATTCACAACCGCATCCGCACCGTATTCTTTTGCAAGTTCAAGGCGGTTATCGAGAATATCCGCAACAACGATTCTGTTGCATTTCTGCTTTGCGGCAAGAAGCGCAAAAAGACCGATGGGACCTGCACCGATTACAAGCACGTTATCCGTTTCTTTGATTGTTGCACGGGATACTGCGTGCTGTGAGATTGAAAAAGGCTCGATGAGTGCAAGTTCTTGTGCAGAAAGCCCCTTGCCGTCATAAATTCTTTCAATCGGCATTGAGATATATTCGCAGAATGCACCGTCACGCTGAACACCCATCGTCTGATTATCGGTGCAGCAGTTTACAAATCCACGCTTACAGCTGTAACAACCGCCGCAGTTAAAATACGGATTGCAGGTTACAACGTCGCCTGCTTTCAATCCCTTATCGTTTTCGGGGATTGATACAATTTCAGCCGAAAATTCGTGACCCGGAATTCTGGGATATGTTGTAAACGGCTGATTGCCCGTAAACGATGCTACGTCTGCACCGCAGATGCCAACATATTTAACTTTAAGAAGTGCTTCGCCCTCTTTGACTTCGGGCATCGGTACTTCTCTGATTTCTATTTCATTCGGATTCGGAATTACAATTGCTTTCATTTTATTTGCCTTCGTCTATATATTTTATCTTCCAGATTAAGCCCGTTTTAAGCGGTGCGCCTTTGCAGAAAATTTTGTTTTCGTAAGCATCAAGAGGGTCGGCAATAAACTCGTCTTTGCCGATAAGCTCAACAACCTCGTCATAACGGCTGTCAACAAGCACCTCAATCGCCTTCTCCATATGCTCCTGACGGAAGTTGATTGATGCAAAAATCAGATGGTTTTCAAAGCCGAAAGGCATTGTGTCATAAGAAACAACGGGGCCCAATGAAAAACTGTTATAAACGCCGTTGCAACCGAGAACTTTATGCTGAAAAGCAATTCTGTGTTCAACGTTTGAACCGCTTGTGCCGACAAACATCGTTGCTCTGCCGCCGATTTTCTCCATAATCTTTTCTGCAGTTTCCTCTTCGGAAAGACCGCTTGTGCAAAGATAATCCGCGCCTGCGATTTCCTTTGAGAAAGTAACCTTTTTGCAGTTTTCATCGCTTCTGCCCACGAAAAGAATTTCAGCATCGGGATGATTGCGCTTTATCTGGTCTGCAATAAAAAGACCCGTCATACCAAGACCGAAAACAACGGTTTTTGAGAAAATATTTTCTTTTGCAAGTTTGCGTGCTTCAGCTTCGGAGCATTTGTGTTTTGCCATTTCAACCCTGAAATTCTGCGCCTCACCCAGATCTTCCATTCGTTCAAGCTGAAAAATTGCGCAGGCATAAGGGTCGGCAAAAGAAAGTTTCTTTGCTACCGATAAAGGCAGTTTTTCAATTTTTTCATATTTTTCAGGCAAATGCAGAAGCATATCGGGGTTGAAAAAATTCTTGTCGCAGAAAAGCCCGTCTGCACCGTCACATCCGTATTCAAAATAGGTTTCATCCTCTGTATAACGGGTGGGGTCGTAGCTGTCACCGCCACGGATAAGCACAATCGCAAACCTGTTTTCAGAAGGCACCCACACAACGCCCTCGTGACCGTTGATGAGTCTGTTTTCACCTTCGGGAAATTTTGCCGAGAGTTTGCCGTCTCTGCCCATTTTCATCAGCTCAAAATCCGTTCCGCAAAAGCCCTGAAAAACAGGATAAGCCTCAACACCTTCAAGCAAAGGCTCACCGCGAAGTCTTTGTCTTTCAGGATTTATCAAATTAATTTCGCCGTATTTTATCGGCAAATCCTTGTCATTCTGAAAATATGTACCGTAAGTTTTCATAAAAATACTCTCCTGTAGGGATTTTCAAAAATTATATCACGAAAACCGAAAGAAATAAACTGAATTTTTAATTTTTATTGATTTAAAAATAAAAATAGATTATAATTTTACAATCAACAAGGCGGTGGTAAATAATGAACACATATTTTAACGAAATAACTTCAAAACCGATAAACAAAACCGACAGCAATATTGTCTACAAAATTCCTGCAGGTGCAATGTGCGGCAACGGTGACATCGGCGTTGTTTTTGACAACGACGAGAAAGACCTTTTAATCCGCATTTCAAAATGCGACTTCTGGAAATTTGAAGAAGGTGCGCACTCAAGCGGCGGAATCAAAACAGTCGGTGCACTCCGTATCGGCAATATTGATTTGTCTGAATATAACATAAAGCAGTATTTCGACAAAGGACTTCTTGACTGCACATTCGGCAAGATGAGCATGGAATTCTTCGTCGCACCCGAAAACATCATTTATTTTGGAATCCGCATCCCCGAATCAGAAGAAATCCCGACCGCGGACATCGAAATCCCCGACACCTGCGGCTCAGAAAACTTCGCTGTTTCTGAAAACGGCACAAAATGCTGCACCCGAAAATTCAGCGGCGAAAACATTGCTCTCGACACAGCGGTAAGCGTTTGCATCCGCGAGATTTCATCTGATGTTTCTGACGGTTTCAGAGTGATGAGATACTGCGTTTCCGTTGTGACAAACTTCGACGACGTCAATTATACCGAAAAGGCTGTTGAAGCAGCCGTTAACTGCGATTATAATCTCAGCAAAGAAAAAACCTGCAAAAAATGGCAGGATTTCTTTGCGGTTTCAAAAGTTACTCTTGAAGATAAAGAAATCGAAAAATTCTATAATTCAAGCCTTTATCATCTTGCAGGATGCATGGGCAACAAGGAATTCCCTCCCGGATTATTCGGCAATTTCGTAACCGATGATTTCTTCCCCTGGGCAGGCGATTACCATTTGAATTATAACTACGAAGCTCCCTACTACTGCATATTCTCCGCAAACCATCCCGAACTTTTCGACGGATATATGGCTCCCGTCAACGAGATGAAAGAAGAAGCCGTGAAGTTTGCAAAGCTTTTCGGATGCAAAGGATATGCATTCCCCGTCAGCTTCGGCCCGAAAAAGCTTGATATTTATTCCATGAAAGAGTGCAAGGAACACGGCATTCTTTTCCTTGGTCAGAAAAGCCATGCCGCCTATACCTGCGTAATACCCATCATGCATTGGTTTTCAACCTATGACAAGGAATATGCGCTTGAAAATTACTATGATTTTGTTCTCAACACCGCAGCATTCTGGGAAGATTTTCTCGTGAAATCAAGGGGCAGATATCTCATAAAGAACGATGCCGCTCACGAAATCCCGTATTACCGCGGCAAAAAATTCAGCTATCTCTCACACAAGGGTCAGATTGAAGCTGTGAACGCCATAAATTCCCTCGGACTTGTAAAGCTCCTTTTCAACGCTGTTTATGATATGGCAAAAGAGCTCGGACTCAATGCCGAAAAATATCCCTTGTGGGAAGATATCATTGAAAACCTGAGCGATTTCCCCACTTTCATCAAAAAGGGAAAGAAATGCTTCAGATATTCAAAGCGCGGCATCCGTTGGCGAGACGAAAACACAGTCGGCCTTCAGCATATTTATCCTGCTTCGCAGATAGGACTTTCTTCTGACGAAAAAACGCTTAAAATCGCAAAAAACACTTATTTTATCAACGACAGACGCCTTGATGATAACGGCTCAAACTCATATCTCCCTGCAGGCGCAAGAATCGGCGTTGACCCCGATTTCCTGATTGAAGGAATTCATCAGAACATCAAGGAATTCGGACTTCCCAACAGACTTTTCCGCCATCACGGCGGCGGCATCGAGCATCTCACGATGGTTCCCGCAACCGTCAACGAAATGATTCTTCAGGGCCACGAAGGAATTATCCGCCTTTTCCCCTGCTGGAACAAAAAGATGTATGCTTCATTCGAAAACCTGAGAGCAGACGGCGCATTTCTCGTTTCGTCAGAAATGAAAAACGGAAAAATATCCTATGCAAAAATTCAGAGCCTTAAAGGCAGAATGTGCCGCGTCGATTGCCCCGACACCGTAACCGTTACAAAAGAAGACAAAACAGAAATTCCGTTTGAAAGAAACGGCAACATCATTTCTTTTGAAACAAAGGAAAACGAAACCTACATTCTGAATATCGGATAAAGCCAAAGAACCGTCACGAAATCCGTGACGGTTCTTCTTGTATACGAAAACTTATTTCATGCCGTTCTCATATGCTTCGATCATCTTTTTTACCATCTGACCGCCGACGGAACCTGCTTCCTTAGAAGTGAGGTCACCGTTGTAACCCTGCTTAAGGTTAACACCAACCTCTCTTGCAGCTTCCATCTTGAACTGGTCAAGAGCAGCTCTTGCCTGAGGAACAACTGAATTATTCTTTGACATTTCGTTTACACCCCTTCAAATTCAATTTGCGTTTGCTCTATTATTTTTGCAATCCATTCGGGGTTTATTAATGTTAATTTTTTGATTATTTTGAAAGTTTTGAATTATAAAAAATCCCGTACAGTTTTGGCTGTACGGGATTGAAATTTAATATATGCCTTTGTAAATCTGAGGGATTGTTTTGGTCAGACCGAAGAGTTTTTTGAAGAATGCAATTATCTTATCAAAGAAACCTGCTTTTGAGGTCATAACCTGTTCGTCAGCAGAAATAATATTGCCTTCTGCATCATAAACAGTTGCTGTGAAAGTTGTGTCGCCCTTTTTGTTGGGAGTAATGGTACAGGTTGTTCCGTCTGATGAAACCGAATAGCCGAAGTTTCCGTTTGACGGATACCATTCAACATAACCGCCCTCGGGAATCTTTGACGGGTCAATGTGAAGAACGATTGAATCGCCGTAGCTTATGGTTGTAGTGGTGGGATTTTTGATGGGAGCTTCAATTTTAATGTCTTCTCCGTCTTCGTTTCCGCCCGGATTATCACCAGTGTTACCGTTATCGTCACCTTCATTGCCGTTATCATCACCAGTGCCGCCGCTCGATTTTTCAACAACAGCATAATAATTCATTTCTGTTGCTTCAAAAACAAAATATCCGTTTTCATACTCGGCTGCAATTTCTTCAACCTTGCCTGTTTCAGGATTGATGCTGTAAACACTCGATTTTTCGGCATCAAAGTTCTCGGGAAGAGGTATTCTCAAAGTTACGGCTTCTTCGGGCTGAGTTACAACACCGTCAACGGTCATTGCAATGCTGTGAACCTGCATTTCGCTTGAGCCTGCAACTTCTTCAACAAGAGAAGTTACTGCCTGATTCTCAGTTTTTGAAACAAGAATTGCAACGGCACCATTGAAGCTATTGGCATTATATTCAAGAGCTATTCCAAATTTATTGTCAACCGCTGTTTTGATAAGAATTACAGGTAGAATTTTTTCGTCAACAGTTTCTCCGCAGGTTGTGCAAGCCTTGATTTTCTTGCCCTCAGTTTCTTCTGTTGCTTCGGTTACAGTCTGCCATTCTCCTGCCTTATGACCGAGAGCAGGTACACCTTCCTGATATCTGTCCCCGCAGGAGCAGGTGTTAACAGTTACACCAGGAGTTGTGCAGGTTGCTACAGCTGTTTGGGAAGCTGTGTAAGAGTGGAAATGAGAACCTTCATGGCTGTCACAAAGCATAAAGGCAATTCCATTTTCGGCTGAATATGTTTTTGCGTAGCAATCCAATGTATCGGAGCAAATATATGCTTCCGTATTCTTAAGAACATTTTCACCTATTGCCGTTACGCTTGAAGGAATATGGATATATTCCATTCCGTAACAGTAACCGAAAGCATACGCACCGATTGTTGTCACGCTGTCGGGGATAATAGCGTTTTTGAAGTTTTCGCAGAATGCAAAAGCGTAAGAGCCAATGTTTGTTACACTATCCGGAATTGCAATGCTGTCAACGGGAAGATACCAGGCAAAAGCATAATCGGGAATTGATTTGACGGTTTTGCCGATGTTGATTGTTCTGAGATTTGAACAGTTTTCAAACACAACCTTTGCTGACGAACCCATAGTCTTGCAATTTGCCGCATTATAATTAACGGTTGTAAGACCTATGCAGTTATAGAATGCTGACTCGCCGATGTAAGTTGCATTTTCAGGAATCGTTATACTTGTAAGTGACATACAATCCGAAAAAGCGGAATCATAGATATAATTTACACTTGCAGGAATGTTTACGCAAGTAAGTTTAGCGCAGTTTTTGAAGGAGCTTCCACCAATTGTCCTTAAATTCTGCGGAAGAGTAACACTTTTGAGTGCTGTACAGCCTTCAAACACAGAACCGTTGAGACTGAGAACACCATTACCTATTACCGCGGTTTCAAGGCTTGTGCTATCTTTAAATACAGAGCCATCCAAAGTGGTTACGCTGTCAGGTATCACAACAGATTTAAGTCCGGTACGATGGAACGCATAGCTGCCTATACTTGTAACATTTTCAGGGATTGTTATGCTTGTAACACCGGAGACTCCGCAAAAAATATAATTCGGTATAGACTTGACATTTTTTCCGATGTTGATTGTTTTCAGACTCCAGCAATTGTCAAAAACCGAATAGTATTTTTGGCTTGAAATGGAAAAACCTACATAAGTACAGTTTGTTGCATTGTAATTAACTGTTTCAAGATTGACGCAACCATAAAACGCCTGATACCCAATGCTTAAAACCTCATCCGGAATCGTTATTATTTTAATTTTGCCGCCATACATAAAAGCGCTTTTGCCGATTGTTTTGATTCTGTCACCAAGTTCGACTTTTGTTAGCTTATCAAAGTGATAGAAAGCATAATCGCCTATACTCTCAACCTTGTTTCCTATTTCTATACTTTGCACATAATCTTCTACAGCATTCCACGGAGCAGTAGTTTTATAGGCATATAAAGAGTTATTATTCAGTTTATAGTCATACATCTCACCTGTGCCATATATTACAAGAGAATAGTCTGTTCTGAATTTCCAACTAAGGTTATCACCACACACACCACGGAAATAATACGGCTCATCTGATAAACATTCATAAGCGACCCATATATAATTAAAAACTGAAAAGGAATTATCCGGAATTGTAATATTAGCCCATTGTTCCGGGGTTCCGCAATAATATATAATGTTCTCTCTTTTGGAAATAATATCTTTCCTTATTTCTTTAACACTGACTAGAATGACACTCTTTTCAAGGTATTCGTAATCGCTAAATGCTTTGTTATACATGTACTCCACGCCATC
>JAGBUT010000133.1 GCA_017630695.1 Clostridia bacterium | reverse complement strand
CGTAATGTACGGTTGCGCCCGTCACCTTAACGCCGTAATCAAGCGCCGCCTGATGAACGCGCAAACCGTAGAAGCCTTCGCCGCAGAATGACGGAATCAGCGAAGGATGAACGTTGAGAATTCTCTTCTCAAAATGAGAAGTGAATCTCTCGCTCAGGATGCTCATGAAGCCTGCGAGAACGATAACGTCCGTTTCGTTGGTTTCAAGAAGCTCGATAAGTCTGCCCTCGAAATCGGGGGTTTCTTTTTTGATAACCGTTTCGGTCTTTATGCCGGCATTCGCCGCTCTCTCGAGAGCATAAGCTCCCTCTTTGTTTGAAATTACAAGCGTAATTTCACCGCTTGCGATGATACCGCTTTTCTGCGCATCGATAAGCGCCTGAAGATTTGTTCCGCCGCCGGAAACAAGAACGGCGATTCTGGCTTTTCTGACCATGGATTTATCTCCTTGTTTTAGCAAATAACAACCTTTTCATCGGATTCGATGATTTCGCCCATTACGTATGCATCTTCACCGTTTGCCTTGAGGATTTCAAGAGTCTTTTCAACGTCCTCTGCAGCAACAACGATGCTCATGCCAACACCCATATTGAATGTGTTGAACATATCTCTCTCGGGGATGTTGCCTGTCTTTGCGATAAGGTCGAAGATGGGAAGAATACGAAGAGCGCTTCTGTCAATCTTTGCACCGAAACCGTCGGGAAGGCTTCTCGGAATGTTCTCATAGAAGCCGCCGCCTGTGATATGTGAAACAGCCTTAACTGTTACCTCTTCGAAAAGAGCTGTCATAGGCTTAACGTAAATCTTGGTGGGAGTGAGAAGAGTTTCGCCGATTGACTTGCCGCCAAGCTCTGCAACGGGAGTCTTGATATCAGCAGCTTCAACGTCAAATACTTTACGTACAAGTGAGAAACCGTTTGAATGAACACCACTTGAAGGAAGAGCGATAACAGCATCGCCTGCCTTGATCTTGGTGTTATCAAGAACCTTATCCTTATCAACAACGCCTACGCAGAAACCTGCAAGGTCATATTCGTCAACGGGATAGAAGCCGGGCATTTCAGCTGTTTCACCGCCGATAAGAGCAGCGTTTGACTGAACGCAGCCTTCTGCAATACCGGAAACGATTTCTGCGATTCTTTCGGGAACGTTTTTGCCGCAAGCAATATAGTCAAGGAAAAGAAGGGGCTTTGCGCCGCAGCAAATGATATCGTTTGCACACATTGCAACGCAGTCGATACCAACTGTATCGTGCTTATCCATAATGAATGCAATCTTAAGCTTTGTACCTACACCGTCTGTACCGCTGACGAGAACGGGCTTTGAGATGCCTGTAAGGTCAAGCTCGAAAAGACCGCCGAATCCGCCGATATCGGACATTGCGCCTGCAGTGAGAGTTCTTTTGATGTGAGTTTTCATGAGCTCAACAGCTCTGTAGCCTGCGGTAATATCAACGCCTGCTGCTGCGTAGCTTTCGCTGAAGCTTTTTTCCATAATTTATTCCTCCTGTGATAATTCACAAATTATTTATTCTTTTATTATTCTCTGCCTGTCCAGCAATAGGTGCAAACACAATCTTCGGGGAGACCTATCGCTTCGATAAGACCGTTAATGCTCTGATATCCGAGAGATGCAAACTTGAACTTCTCGCAAATTACCTCAAGAAGCTTCTTGCCTCTTTCGGTTGATGCATCCGCATACTCTTCGATATATTTATCACCCTCAATGCCCTCAAGCTCGTGAATGATTCTTCTTGCAATCAGGTCATCGTCGGATGTGTTGCGTGAGAAATTGAGGTATTTGCAGCCGTACATAATAGGCGGACAAGCCGAACGCATATGAACAGCCTTTGCACCGTTGTTGTAAAGGAACTCAACGGTTTCGCGAAGCTGTGTGCCTCTTACAATGCTGTCATCAACCAGAAGCATGCTCTTGCCCTGAATGTTATCGTGAACAGGAACAAGCTTCATCTTTGCAACCTTGTTACGTTCAAGCTGATTGGCAGGCATAAAGCTTCTGGGCCAAGTGGGAGTATATTTAACGAAAGGTCTGTTATAGGGGATTTTGCTTTCGTTCGAATAACCGAGTGCGTGCGCAACACCGGAATCGGGGACGCCGCTTACAAGGTCAATGCCTTCGGGACGCTTTTCGTCTCTCGCCATAACTCCGCCGTTTCTGTTACGCATAACCTCAACGTTTACACCTTCGTAGGTTGAGTTGGGGTAACCGTAATAGGTCCAGAGGAAAGCGCAGATACGCATTTTTTTGTTAGGCTTCGAAAGAGTCTCAACCGAATCGGGAGTCAGTCTTACAATTTCGCCGGGACCGAGTTCCTTGCAGAATTCATATCCGAGCTTTTCGAATGCGAACGATTCAAACGATACGCTGTGACCGTTTTCATCTTTACCGATAATAACAGGCAGACGTCCGTCTCTGTCTCTTGCGGCAAGAATCGAGCCGTCTTCTTTCAGAATAAGGACCGAAAGAGAACCCTCAACCTTTTCCTGAGCAAATTTGATACCTTCTACGAAATCGCTCTTCTGATTGATAAGAGCCGCCACAAGCTCGGTTGCATTGATTCTGCCCGAAGTCATAGCATTGAAATGACCGCCGCCAAATGAAAGGAACTGCTGTGCAAGTTCCTCTGCGTTGTTAATGCAGCTGATGGTTGAAATTGCATAAACACCGAGGCTTGAACGGATGATAAGCGGCTGCGGGTCGCTGTCGCTGATGCATCCGATACAGGCATTGCCGTGCAT
>JAGBUT010000132.1 GCA_017630695.1 Clostridia bacterium | reverse complement strand
TTGCCGCCGACTTCAAGAACAAGGGGAAGAGTGTTAACGGTAATAAGCATATTTGCGAAGCCGCCGAATACGAGTGCAACCCAGATAAGTGACATATTCTGAGTAAGAACGTAAACTCCGAAAACAGCCATAAAGAGAGCAAGACCGATAAGGATTGTCTTCTTTCTGCCGATTTTCTTACCCATATAGCCTGCGGGGATAGCTGCAACAGCTGAGCAAACAGCAAAGAGGGTTGTCATAATAGTTGCTTCTGCGGTTGTTTTGCCGAGAACTTCTGCTGCGAAAAGAGCGAAGAAAGTTGTGATAGCGTTTGTGCCGCAGAAGAGGAAGAAGAGACCTGCGAGCATAAAGATAAGGCTTGTTCTTTCAGCAGTCGAGAGCTTCTGAGCCTTTCTTGCAGCTTTTTCTGCCTTGATTGCTTCTCTTTCAGCAGCTGCCTTTGCAGCGGCATCCATAGCCTGATTCTGCTCTGCAATATCTTTGAGTGAGCTTGAGGGCTCTTTAACAAAGAAAAGAAGAACGAGCATACCGATAATCATAACGATTGAACCGGTAAGGAAAACATAGGGGAAGATATAATATTCGTTTGCGTTTGAAATTTCAACCTTTGTGAGAGCTGTGTAGACAGCGCCGACGATAGTACCTGCGAACATACCGATTGCACCGCCGATACCGCCCATAAGGTTGATGATTGCGTTACCTTCACTGCGGAGTGAGGGAGGAGTAAGAGCAGGCATAAGTGCAACAACGGGTGCTCTCCAGAGTGACATTGAGAAAACGAAGAGGATGATGAAGAGCATTGTCAGCGGAAGTGAACCGTTTAAAGCAACCCAAGGAATAACTGCGAAAAGGAAAGCTGAAACGGGTGCACCGAAAACAATGAAGGGACGGCGTTTGCCGAGTTTTGAATGGCAGTTATCGGAAAGTTTGCCGAATGTAGGCTGGAAGATAACGCCGAAAATATTATCGAACGTCATGATAATACCGATGAAAAGCGGAACGAGAGTGATACCGCCGCCGGCGGCATTAACATCCTGGCCCTGAGTTTCTGCAAATTTTGCAAGAACGGGGAACATTTCGTTAAGCTTGATGCTCCACTGTGTTACTGTTTCGGAAGCATTGAGCAGTCTTTCAAGAATTTTTGTGATGTAAGGGTCGTAAATTGCCCACGCAATTGAAGAAGCCAGGAAACCGAAGCCCGTGAGAATTGTTCTCGGGCGATGGAGTTTACCGTTTTCTCTTGCGCAGAAGAAGGTGTTTTCCATAATTTTTTCTCCTTAAGCTATGGTTTGCTTTTACATAGGTATTTTTGCCATATGCACAACCATTATATCATCTTTAATATAGATTTTAAAGCCAACATTTTGAACTAAAAAAACAATATATTTTTGTTAGTCTTGCTGAAAAATATTTTCTTGAAAGAATAAATCGCTTGACAAACCGTATTACAGCAGTTTATACTTTAAAAAGTATTAAAATAATGAAAGGGGGCGGACTCAATGACAATCAGAATGAATAACTCAAAATCCATTTCCTCGGGTAAGGTGTTGCGTCCGCGCGTTTTCTGATATTTTTGCGGATATTGAAATCTCACTGTGCTTTCCGAGGGTGGAAGGCGCATTTTTTATTTCATAAAAAGAGGTGATAACCTTGGGAAAAAGAGAAAAGAAAAACAAACCGCCTTTTGGCGAAAAAAACAAGCATAAGTTTTCCGAAAAGCTGCTCAGGGAGCTTGAAAACGCAGGACTCTCAACCGAAAGATTGATTTTCTGTTGCTCGGGTGATATGGATAACGATGCCTGTTACCGCAATGCGTGGCTCAGCTTTGACGAAAAGGGTCTGTATATTGCATACGGCACCGAAGAGATGACGAAGATTAAGGGCAAAAAGCACGTTGAACCGAAATTTACCGTTGACGAAATCATATCGATTCCCCTTGGAGATATCGATTCGCTTGAAACAGAAAGATACGTTTCAACGGGCAGACTTGTTGCCGTCAAGGACGGTGAGCAATCAAGCCTCGTGCGTTTTTCAATCGGAAAAATCGGTCAGTTTGATAATCTGACAAAGGCATTCAACTCATTTAAGGAAAAGGGAGAAGCGGAAATACCTACCTCTGCCGAGCCTGAAGAGAAAAAATGCAAAAAATGCGGTAAGCCCTGCCCTCCCGGAAAGGATTTCTGCAGAAAATGCGGCAAGAATTCAGCCGTTGCGGTGCGTCTTTTCAAGTTTTTCGGTGGTTACGTGCCTCAGATTGTTGCAATCATTGCAATTATGCTGCTCGGCTCGGCGGTTTCGGTTTTCGTGCCGCAGGTCAGCACCCGTGCGTTGTTTGACGACGTGCTTGCAAATCCCGACGGTATGCCTGCCGCAGAGCTTCTCAAAGCACTCGGTGTGCTTGTAATTTCGATTTTTGCAATCAAGCTGCTCAACGTTTTACTTACCGTTATTCAGCAATATCTGACGGGCGGAATTATGCCGAAGGTCATTTATGATATCAAGGTCAGGATTTTCAATGCGATGCAAAGGCTTTCAGTCGGATTCTATTCCTCAAAGCAGACGGGCTCGCTGATGGAAAGAGTTGTCCGAGATTCAAACAATATCTATTGGTTTTTCGTTGACGGTGTGCCGAGCATAATTATCGATACGGCAACGATTATCGGCGTTCTTACGCTGATGTTCATTATGAGCTGGAAGCTTTCGCTGATAGTTATTCTGGCAATGCCCGTCATCATAACGTTTCTTGTTATCGGTGATAAATTTTTCAGACGTCTGCACCACAGAAACTGGCTTTTCAGCGCAAGAGTTTCTTCGATGGTCAGCGATAACATCAACGGTCAGCGTGTTATCAAGGCTTTTGCAAAAGAGGATGACGAATATGACCGTTTCAGCGAAACAAGTTCGGATCTGATGGCATCGGAAATCAAGCTCACCGTTTCGGAAGCAACGCTCTACCCGATTCTCGAGGTGGTCATCGTTCTGCTTTCGACAGTTGTTCTCGGTGTCGGCAGTGTCTTTGTTGCAAAGGGCGAAATGACCGTCGGTACCTTGCTTACCTACATAGTTTATCTTGAAATGCTCCGAGGACCGTTTGATTTTCTTTCATGGGTTTCAAACTGGTGGTCAAGATGTGCGGATTCGGCGCAGAGAGTTTTTGAAATCTGCGACGCAGAACCCGATATCGTTGAAAAAGAGGACGCAGTCAGCTTTGAAAATCTTCACGGAAGCATCGAAATAAATGAGCTCGAATTCGAATATGAGGCGGCGAGACCTGTTATCAGAAAGCTTAGCCTTAATGTTGAAGCAGGGGATATGCTCGGCATCGTCGGCAAAACGGGCGCAGGCAAAACAACAATTGCAAACCTCATCGCAAGGCTTTACGATGCTAAGGAGGGAAGCGTTAAAATCGACGGAATCGACGTGCGCGACCTCAAATTGACGGAGCTTCGCCGCAACATCGGTCTCGTTTCGCAGGATATCTATCTTTTCAGCGGCACGATTGCCGATAACATCCGCTATGCGAAGCCCGAAGCAACGATGAGCGAAATCATCGCCGCAGCAAAGGCTGCATCAGCTCACAATTTCATTATGAAGCTACCCGATGCATATGAGACAAGGGTCGGCGCAGGCGGTCAGAAGCTTTCGGGCGGCGAAAGGCAGAGAATTTCGATTGCAAGAACGATAATTCAGAATCCCAAAATTCTGATTCTCGACGAAGCAACAGCCGCAATGGATACTGAAACCGAAAGAAACATTCAGAATTCGCTTACAAAACTTAAAGCAGGCAGAACGACAATCGCAATCGCTCACAGACTTTCGACTCTGCGTGATTCGGATTATCTTGCGGTTATCGATGGAGGTAAAATCATCGAATACGGCACCTATTCCGAGCTTCTCAAGCAGAAAGGCGAATTCTATAAACAGTATAAAATTCAGGCGGAAGCCCTTAAAACAATCGGCATCGGCGAATCCGAAGCCGAAACGGAGGAGGAATAAAGATGAGTAACAACACAATATCCCCCGAAACCCTCAAGGCTGAATACGTCAGCCCTGAAAAATGCGTGTTTTCAATCAACCCCAACGGATTTCTTGCCGCAGAGATTGACGGAAAGACCTATAAAAGAGTCATTCTGACCAGAGCGCTGCCTCTTTCGGCGCCCGACGAATATATCTGCGTTTCTGATATCGAGAAAAACGAGGTCGGAGTTATCGAAAAGATTGCGGCTTTTTCTCCCGAGCAGCAGAAGCTCATCAATTCGGAGCTTTCACAGCGTTATTATTGCCCCGTAATCGAAAAAATCGAGTCGATTAAAGAAAAAATGGGTAATTTTTATTTCGACGTTGTTATCGGCGGTATCAAAAAGTCGTTTGCGGTTAAGGATATCACCAAAAGCATCCGTCAGCACGGCGATGCGATTGACGTTACGGATATCGACGGCAACCGTTACAGAATAACGGATTTCGATGCAATCGAAGCAAAGAGCCGCCGCAAACTCGAGCCGTATCTCTATTAATCGAAAAAGACAGTTTCGGCAGGGCGTTGCCCTTACCCGATTTATAACACCAACAGTCAGGGGTGATAAAAATGCAAAACAAAGTGCGGTATGACCTGACCGCAGACGGAAAAATCTGCGACGGCGAGCTGATTTTTGAAAACGGCTCGATTTCTGCCGTTTGTGACGGTGAAACCGTTTTCAGCCATAACCTTGACGGAATCGAAGAGCTTCTTCAACGCTCATACGTCGGTTGCGGTTGCCTTGAGCTTGTGCAGAGCGGAGCAACCCCCGAGATGGAAAATTCCGTTTTCGTCTGCCGTTTTTCGCTTTCGCAGGCAAATGAAATCGGCGAATTCTGCAAGGTGGTCAACCATTATATAAAAACAGGCGAAGAAACCGAGCTCTCCCGAGAGGGCTTCAGGGTCTGTCCGAAATGTGGCAAGCACTATCCCAAGGGTATCGACGTTTGCTTATTCTGCGTTGAAAAAAGCTATATTTTCAAGCGTGCATTCAAAATGTCGAAGCCGTATCTCGGCGGTCTTGCAATTTCGGGAATTCTGCTTTCAATATCAACAACTCTCGGAGCGTTGCTTCCCGTGCTTAATGCGGAGCTGATTGACGGATATCTCACAAACACCGCCCTTTCGGTAAGCGAAAAAGTCAGAGGCGTTGTCATCATAGTGCTTCTGATGGCATTCACGCAGATTGCAGGAAGATTCTTTGCGGTCATTTCGCAGAGAAGAACAAACAAAATAAGCTCGAAATTTTCAAACGATATGCGTCTTCTCGTTTACGATAAGGTGCAGAGACTTTCTCTTTCATCGATGCACAAAAAGACGTCGGGCGACCTTATGAAAAGAGTAACCCGAGATACCGAGGTTGTGCGCCGTTTTGTTACGGAGCACGGTATGTATGCCATCGAGAAGCTGATAATGTTCATTGTTATTCTGGTGATTCTCATCAACATCAGTCCGATTCTGACTCTGCTCGTGTTTATTCCCGTGCCGTTTGTTATTGCGGCAATCAGAGGCTTCTGGAAATTCATCCGTCTTCGCTACGAAAAGCAATGGAGATGCGATTCAAGGTCAAACTCGGTGCTTCACGATATCGTAAAAGGTATCAGAGTTGTTAAAACCTTCGGCAGCGAAGAGAGAGAAATCAAAAAGTTTGACAGCATCTGTCTTCGTCTTGCCAAGATTTCGGCAAGCAACGAGCAGCTGTGGGCAAGAGTTTTCCCGTTTTTGAGCTTCTTTATGGGAATCGGTGAATTCCTTGTGCTTTATTTCGGCGGCAGAATGGCAATCAACGATACGATTTCCGTTGGCGAATTGCTTGAATTCACACTCTTCCTTGCCTATATCTATCAGCCGCTTCGCTGGATTTCCACTCTGCCGAGAAGACTCGGTGAGGTTGCGACCAGCCTTATCAAGATTTTTGAGGTTATCGATGAGAAACAGAGCGTTGAAGATGCCGAGAATCCTGTTTCTGCAGAGCTTGACGGTGATATCGTTTTCACAGACGTGAGATTCGGTTATAAAGCATACGAGCCTGTGCTCAAGGATATCAATCTGACCGTAAAGCAGGGCGAAATGATTGGTCTTGTCGGTCATTCGGGTGCAGGTAAATCAACCCTTATCAATCTCATAATGCGTCTTTACGATACCGATGCGGGCAGCATTACCGTCGGCGGCAACGACGTCAAGAAAATGCGTCAGAGCGATTACAGAGAAAAGGTAGGCGTTGTTTTTCAGGAGACCTTCCTTTTTGCAGGTACGGTTTACGATAACATTGCTTATGCAAGACGAAATGCCGAGCCGAGCGAGATTATTGCGGCGGCAAAGGCGGCAAACGCTCACGATTTCATTATGAAGTTGCCCGACGGATATAACACCATCGTCGGCGAAAACGGACACAATCTTTCAGGCGGTGAAAGACAGAGAATTTCGATTGCCAGAGCCGTTTTGAGGAATCCCGAGATTCTTATTCTCGACGAGGCAACCTCTGCTCTCGACCCCGAAACCGAGAGCCTTATTCAGGAGGCACTTTCCAGGCTCGTCAAGGGAAGAACGACCTTTGCCATCGCTCACAGACTCTCGACTCTGCGCAACGCAGACCGACTTGTCGTTATCGAAAAGGGCAGAATTGCCGAGGTCGGCACTCACAGAGAGCTTCTTCAGCAAAACGGAATTTATGCAAGGCTCGTTATGGCACAGCGCCAGACGGCAAAGCTTTCCAATTAAAAGAATCCCTGCATCCTCGGGTGCGGGGATTTCTTTTGCGCAAAATAATCTTGACCGTTTCTTTTTGCGTTGATATAATATAAAAGTAAAATTATACGGAGATGAAATTATGAAAATATATAACAGCGTATCCGAGCTTGTCGGCAACACTCCGCTTGTCAGATTCAAATCGTTTTCGGCATCCTGCGGTGCGGAAATTCTTGCAAAGCTTGAATATATGAACCCTGCAGGCAGTGCAAAGGACAGAGTCGGCAAAGAAATGCTTGTAGCCGCACTTGCAGACGGCAGAATAACCGAGAAATCCGTTATCATCGAGCCTACAAGCGGTAATACGGGAATCGGAATCGCTTCCTTTGCGGCACAGAAAGGTATGAAGGTTATTATCACAATGCCCGAAACGATGAGCGTTGAGCGCAGAAAACTTCTTGCGGCTTACGGCGCGGAATTGGTGCTCACAGACGGAAGCAAGGGCATGGCAGGTGCAATTGCAAAGGCAAAAGAACTCGCAAAAGAAATTCCCGACAGTTTTATCCCCGCACAGTTTGACA
>JAGBUT010000131.1 GCA_017630695.1 Clostridia bacterium | reverse complement strand
GCACAGAACAACAGAAAGATGGTTTGCGTTGACGTTCACGATATCCCCGTTGTAGCAGTTGTTGACCCCGATATGATGTCAACAATGCCTGCAGGTCTCACAGCAGCAACAGGTATGGACGCTCTCACACACGCTATCGAAGGCTACATCACCAAGGGTGCTTGGGAAATGAGCGATATGTTCCACATCAAGGCTATTGAAATCATCGCAAACAGCCTTCGCGGTGCAGTTGCAAACACAGCTGAAGGCAGAGAAGGTATGGCTCTCGGTCAGTACATCGCAGGTATGGGCTTCTCAAACGTTGGTCTCGGCATCGTTCACTCAATGGCTCATCCTCTCGGTGCTCTCTACGATACACCTCACGGCGTTGCAAACGCAATCATCCTTCCCACAGTTATGGAATATAACGCACCCGAAACGGGCGATAAGTACAGAGCTATCGCAAAAGCAATGGGCGTTGAAGGCACAGACGCAATGAGCATTGAAGATGCACGCAAGGCAGCAATCGATGCTGTTAAGCAGCTTTCAGTTGACGTTGGCATTCCTGCTGACCTCAAGGAAATCGTTAAGGCAGAGGATATCCCCTTCCTTGCACAGAGCGCATTTGACGATGCTTGCCGTCCCGGTAACCCCAGAGACACAAGCGTTGAAGAAATCACAGCTCTTTACAACTCACTCATCTAAAACAAAAACAACCCCCCAGGTGGCAATCACCTTGGGGGTTTTCTTTTTATATCATATCAGTTTCGGTAAGAATTCCGTTTGCATAATTGAAAGTTTTAACCTCAAATGCACCGAATGAAATACTGAACGTTTTGTTCTCAATCACGAAATCGGTTTCCGAGGGTTTATGCGACGAATTGAACATACGGATTTTCGTGCCGTTTTCACTCTCACAGAATCTTGAGAGAAGAACGTCGGGATTGGTGATTTCAACCGCTGTATCTTTCTTCTCACCCATACCTGAGGGGAAGAACGAGAGAGCAATCGCAGGCTGATTGAAAACTTCTGCCTGCATATCGATATTCGTCACGTCTGCTGTGAGTCTGAAATCAAACTCACGCTCACCGATATCGATTCTGTCGTGTGAACGGTCACCGTAAGCAAGCGGTCTCTCACCGATGGGATGAGCCGAATTGACAGGTGTTCTTAAAAGTGAAATATTGAAAACCCCGTCGTTCACGCTGCCGCCGTAAGTACCTTTGTTGATAACAGCAAGAGCCTTTTTGTTTTCAAAAATACCGCACCATTTCTGGAATACGGCTTCATCTCCGTTTGTGCGAAGAGTCTCTGTGCCGAATGCGGTCTGACCGATGAATTCAGGTTTTTCAAGCGAAGAATCAAAGGTCAGCTTGTAGAATCTGCTGCTGTTATTTGAAAGCATTCTGACCTTGATATCAACGTAATTATCGTTTTTGGGGATTGTATAAGTAACAATCGCAAATGAATCGGCATAACCGAAAATCGCTTGAATCTTAAGGCGCACGTCACCGTTTTCAATAACTCTGACGTTTGCAAGAGCTTCTTCGGGATAGCCGTTGAAGACGTTTGCTTTTTCATTGCTGAGAAGAGTAAATTCTCCGATTCTGTCATTGAAGCCTTCGGTTCGCATACCCCACGGGTCTTCGTCATCGCTGTAAACGGTTATCTTGGCGCTTTCGGGTTTAAGCATATCAACACCATTGACGCAATATTTATCGATAAGACCCGTCTTTTTGCTGATAAGCATCTGCATAGTGCCGTTATCAAAGGTAAAATGCTCGTCGTTCTGTGTGCAGGGAGCAATCTGACGCATCGGATAGTTTTCAACGTGAAGCTCACACTCGAAACGGTTGATGCTCATCGGCTCAAGCTCTGCTCTGAAGCAGACCTTCTTGCGCCAGTCAAGGCTGAAGGTACAGGCTTCCTTTTCGTTCTGTGCAGGCAGGTAGTTGCCCTTACTGTCTCTGACGGAAACAATTGTTACCTCGTTATCGTTTCTGTTCTGGTCGGCAAGCTGGAACTCAACCTCGATTTCACGCACAATTCTGTAAGGATGAGGATTAAAAACAAGAACGGGAATTTCTCCCTCTTTTGCTTTGGGCTGACCCTCGCAAAGCTTGAAGAACGCTTTTGTTTTATATTTTTCGGCTATCTCGTTACCGTAGGACATCATACGCAGACTATCCTCTTCAACGGCTCTGATGCTTGAGCCGGGAAGAATATCGTGAAACTCGCAGAAGAGCAATGCCTTGACTGCCTTTTCAAGCTCAGCTTTGTCATATTCAACACCGCTGAGCTTAAGCATTCTTTCGCAAACGGCAATTTCGTTTTCAAGTCGTCTGTGAGCCTGCTTGATACGTACCATAGAAGTATAACAGCCAACCATCGTATAGTTGAGCGATTCGCTGACGGTTTTCAGCTTCGACTTATCAATGCGGTCGAAATATTTTTCACACCACGAATGAACAATGCCCTTTTCGGGACGTGATCTCATATATTCGGCTATGGTCTGTAAATCCTCTCTTGACGGTCCGCCGCCGTGATTTCCGATGCCCCAGAGCATCATATTGATGCCGTCGGCATATTCACGCTCAAACGCACGCTCAAGCTTTTCGGCAATTCTGCCTTTAGCGGAATTATATCCCTGATTTGTTTTATGACCGATGATTTCGCTGCCGTCAAAACCCTTCCAGATGAAATCGTTTTCACAGTCAAACCACGAGGGACGCATAAAGACGTAGGATTCATAGCCGCATTTTTTAAGAATCTGAACAAGACCTCTTGTGTGACCGAAAGGGTCGAAATTGATTGCAGTGCCGGGTCTGACACCGAATTTCTCTTTGAAATATGAGAGTCCCGTTTCAATCTGACGGATAAAGGATTCGCCGCAGGGCATAACGCAGTCAGGCTGAAGATACCAGCCGCTCATAATGCGCCATTTGCCATCTTTGACAAGCTTCTGAATTCTTGCAAAAAGCTCGGGCTCATTTTCCTCAACCCACTCATAGAGGACGGATTCGTTATGGTTGAAAACAAAATCCTCGTTCTGCTCACAGAAATCGGCGGCAACACGAAAGGTTGAAATAGCCTCCGCAATTCCCTCGGGCTTCTGCCAAAGCCAGACGGGATCAAGATGAGCATTGCAAATAAGATGTAATTCTTTCATATTGTTACTCCGAAAATTTTTGATATATAAAATATAACAAAGTTGATTGGCATTGTCAATAAACACCAATCAACTCTGTTCAGATAGTTATAACATATTCTTTTCCGTCAATGATAAGCGTGTTTTCGTTTTTCCATTCAATCTGCATCGTTTCAGATTCTCCCCATTCTCCTACATAAATCTCTTGGGGATTTTTCAAAAACGAAACCAAAAAAAGATTTACACCTCGGCTTCTGTGAACGTAAACAACTGTATTTCCGCCCAACGCTCCCTGATCAACGTTGATCACATCTGCATAATAAGTTCTGTTTGGGGAAAGGATGTGGCTTTCAAGTGTTTTTTCAGAAAAACAAGATGAAAAAACAATAAGTAAAGAAAAAATTATTGAAACGAAACATAAAAATCCCGACGTCACCACGGAAAACATTTTTGCTTTTGTGCTGTTCAAAATCTTTTCCGCAATAACAGCGGCAAAAACAAGGCAAACACCCATAATCAAAGCAATCGAAAGAGACTCATATTTGAACACGTAAACTGTAAAATTAACGGCGGTTATCAATGGCAAAAAAGCGGCACAAATCCGTTCAAATTTTAAAACCTGCTCTTCTTCACTTTTCCTTATAAAATGATTTGCATACAAAAATATGACCGCAAGCCACAGTGAATAGATATGAGAAAAAGCGGTATAAACCGAGTAACCGAACAAATATGAAATCAGGCACAGCAATGGATAAAATCCGTTTATAACTGTAAGAAAACAAACAATAATGCTTTGCTTATTTTTCATATTTATCACTTATTCCTTCCCAAGCATCTGTGCATATTTTGATGACGTTACCTTGGAAAACAAAACAAGAACAGCGGTAAGAATCAGGTGATAAGGGCAAATAAAAAAGATAAACTGACCAAGAGTCAGGCAGGATTTCAGAAATTCAAGCAAGCCGCTGTTTGTGACAAACTGGTCGTAATGAAAAAGCGTCCAGGTGGTTGCGGCAACAATTAACAAGAGTGTCAATGCACAAGTCCAACGGGAGAAACTTTTTCTATCTTTATAAAACTTTATGAAATACCAGTTGGGAAGAGAAAACATAAATCCCGTTACGGGAGCAACCAGCCAGATTGCCCAAAAGCCGTTAAAATAATCTGTGTATTGCGAGGATGATTCAGCCGCAACACCGAAAGTTATAAGCAAAAAAGATGCAAAAAACAAAACCGATTGCAGGACGGAGGCTTTCCAATCGTTTATTTTTTTGAGAGGCTTGTCGCTGACGGAAACCGACTCGGAGGTAGTCGGGCAACTCATTTCATCAAAAACAGCCTTGCATTCCGCACAGCCATCAAGATGCCTTTTAACCTCTTCAGCGCTCTCTTCGGAGCAACAATCATCAATATAAAGCGGAATCAAATCTTTTACAATATTACAATCCATAACCGTTACCTCATTCTTTCGTTAAGCTTTTGTTTTGCACGGTAAAACGTGACTCTTGCCCAGCTTTCGCTTTTACCGAAAAGCTTGCTGATATCTTTGAAAGAGAGCTGACCGAAAACCGAAAGCATAAACACCTCTTTATAAGGCTCGTCAAGCTCGTGCAGACAAACAAACGCTTTCTCTGTCAAATCTTTCTGTTCAAATAAATTTTCAACGTTAAAATCATCTGCCAATTCGTCATCCGAATCAGTTTGAGAAAACTTTTTATGCTCGTTATACCAAGCGTAATAAACGTTTTTTGCAATCTGACAAAGCCACACGGAGATTTTATCGGGATTTTTAAGAGCTGACAAATTCATATACGCTCTGAAAAAGGTTTCCTGCGTCAATTCTTCTGCAAGCATAGGGTCTTTGCATAGTTTAATGAGATATTTTTGTATAAATCCCGAATGCTCTTTGTAGATTTTTTCAAAATCAGTCACATTTTCACCGTCCTTTCGATTATTAGATTGAAAAAAGACAAAAACGTTACAAAATTTTTTGTAACGCCTCAGTCAACCTGATATGCACCTCGTGCGAAGAGAATCCATTTTGAACGGTCAAGAGGATTGACTCCCCTTCTCGGGTTGATATGCTCAAGACCGTCCCTGCATTCTCTGTAGCCGTAAAACGATTGGCTGAGCACAGCCTTGCCCGAGGAAAGTACAGCAAGTCTTGCAGGAAAATCCATCGACGTCGCAACAGGCACAATCGCTTCAAGCGTCATTGTCTGCGAGCGAATGATGGGAGAATCGCATTCGCCGCCCATCCGAATGATTTCGGAAAGCATTTTGCCCGAAAGCTCTGCAGGTGCGTTTATTCTGATTTTCAGAAGCGGCTCAAGAATCGTTGAGCCGAGCTGTGAAAGTCCGTTCATAAAAGCCATCGGAGTGCAAACAAAGAAATCAAGCGGATGCGTGTGAATAGTGTGATGCTCACCGCCCACAAGGGTACATCTGAAATCCGTTACCTCCCAGCCGTAAAGACCCTGCTCAAGGCAGGAGTTAAAAGAAGTCCTGATATGGGACTGATATCTGTAAAAACATTGGTTTGAGGGCAATCTGCCGTGATAGCTCACACCATAGCCTCTGGGCATCGGCTCAAACAAAAATTCAACAACCGCCCAGCAAGGCTTCGGCATCGTGTATCTTGCTGCCGCAAAGCCCTTGGATGACGGGGTTTCTTTATATATAACCGTCGGTGAAGAGAATGACGCATCGAGATTATATCTCTCTTTAAGCAGGGTATCGATAACCTCAAGCTGAATCCTACCCGTTGTGCTGATGGTTATTTCTTTCTGTCCGTTTTCCCATTTTGCATCGATATACGGCTCTTCGTCCGATAATTCACCGAGTGCCGCCGCAAGAGACGGAAGCTTCTGCAAATCGCCGTCTGTGGGCACAACCCTGACACGAAGAAAGGGATTTACAAGCCTTGCATTTTCGCTCACGGCAAGCGAGCCGACGAAAAAACCTGTTTTTGCAGATGGCAGACCGCAGACAGCCGCAATATCACCGCTTCTGACGATACCTGAATCGATATATTTTGCACCCGAAAAACTCTTTATCTGCGAAACCTTTTCTTTGATTACGGGCTTATCTTCGATTTCAACTGCCGCATTTTCATCCGAATCATCGGTATTCTCTGTCGCAAATTGAGGAGTAATAAGCTCGATTTCATCTCGGTTAGCGATTTCGCCGCCGAAAAGTCTGATATGCGAAACCTTACCGAGAGCCTTATCGTGCTCGATTTTAAACACAACTCCGCAAAGGTTTTCGGTTGCTCTTCGCTCTGACGAGGGCATATATTCAACAAGAAAATCCGCAAATTCTTTAACTCCGACAGAATGCTTTGCACTGCCGCAAAGAATCGGAGCAAGTCTGCAGGAAGAAATTGATTCCTTGACAAGCTCTGACGCTCTTTTTTCGGAGAGAATTTCATCGCAGAGGAAGGCTTCTTCGGCTTCCTCACAGACCTCTGCAAGAGCCTCAGTTACGGCTTTTGCAAATTTCTCGCCGCCGATATATGAAACAGAGGAAGCTTCTTCCCCTTCGTTTTCAACCTCTGAAAGAAGCAGACACGAGCGTGAGGTTACCAGCCTTAACTCCTGCATTACAGATGCAACGTCGGAGCCTGCTCTGTCTGTTTTGTTGATAAATATAACGCAAGGGAGCTTTGCACTTTCAAGCGAATTGAGAATCGCCTCCGTATGAGCACGTACACCCTCAACCGCTGAAACAACCACAACCGCATAGTCAAGAGCATAGAGTGCTCTCTCAACCTCGCCTGCGAAGTCAACGTGACCGGGGGTATCGATGATATTGACCGTCACGTCCTTCCACTCGGTTGAAGCCGTTGCAGTACGCACAGAAATACCTCTCTGCTTTTCAATTGAAAGGCTGTCCGTTGCGGCCGTGCCGCTGTCAACACTGCCTGCTCTTCGGATAGCTCCCGTAAGATAAAGAAGCTGCTCGGTGAGCGTAGTTTTACCTGAGTCAACGTGGGCAAGAATGCCTATGTTATGAATTTTTCTCACTGCAGCTTCACCCTTTTCTTCAAATAATGAATTTTATTATAAAACAGAACTCCGTTTTTTTCAATATAAGGTCAAAATTTCTCTTTTTTATTTCAATTAAATGGTGACAAACAATGAATTATATTATATAATATTTTTTGTATACTCATCTTGAAGGAGCGATAAAATATGAGCAATAAACTTATCAAGGTCGGTGTT
>JAGBUT010000130.1 GCA_017630695.1 Clostridia bacterium | reverse complement strand
TTTCCTTATCGGCATGATAATCGCAATGAATATCAGCACGTCGGTTGCAAAAAAATTCGGCAAAAAAAGAGTTTACCTTGTTACGTCATATCTCAACACAGTACCTTACATACTCATTTTCTTTGTCGGCTATCAGCATATTCTGTTCCTTATGGTTATGCTCTTCATTGCAGGTTTCCTCACAGGCTTCTCAACTGTATACAACACAACAATGATTGCCGACAGTGTTGACTATATGGAGCATAAGACGGGCAAGAGAAACGATGGTGTCTTCTTTTCAGGTCTTAATTTCACGTCGAAGCTTACTGCAGCAATCACCGCAATTGTAACAAACCTTATTTTCTCAGCGGTTAATTACACAGAAACAATCAACACCCTCACCGAGAATATCGCAAATGCCTCCGCACAGGGTCTTGATTACACTCTCAATTTTGCAACGGCATATCCCGAAATCACATCAGCAATGCTTGTTCTTATCACGTTTGTTCCCGCTATAGGTTGCGTTCTTCAGGCTCTGCCTATCCACGGCTATTCGCTTGACGAAAAACAGCACGCAAAAATTCTTGAGGAGCTTGAAGAAATAAGAGCAAACAATGCCGAATAAAATATAACATAATACATTGTCGGAGATAAATTTATGAAATACCGTGAAGATAAATACGGAAACAAACTTTCTGTTTTGGGCTTTGGCTGTATGCGCTTCAAAAAGAAAATGGGTAAAATAAATATGGAGGATGCAGAGCGTCAGATAATGTCCGCTTTCAATAAAGGCGTGAATTATTTTGACACAGCGTTTATCTATCCGGGAAGCGAATCAGCAATCGGAGAAATTTTTGAAAAAAACAATATCCGCGACAAAGTTTATATTGCAACCAAGCTTCCTCCCCAGCTTATGCGCAGCACAGAAATCCTCGATAAGCTCTTCAACGAACAGTTAAAAAGGCTTCGTACAGACCACGTTGATTTTTATCTTATGCATATGATGGCTGACATCAAAATCTGGGAACGTCTGAAAAGCATAGGGATTGAAAAGTGGATAGAGGAGAAAAAGGCAAGCGGTGCAATCCGCCAGATAGGTTTTTCATATCACGGAAATTCAGATATGTTCTGCCGTATTATCGATGCTTACGATTGGGATATGTGCCTTATCCAGTATAACTATATGGATGAGCACACTCAAGCAGGGCGCAAAGGCTTGAATCACGCCAACGAAAAAGGGATTCCCGTTATGATAATGGAGCCTCTGCGCGGCGGCAGACTTGTTAACAATTTACCGTCGGATGCAAAAGAAATTTTTGAAAGTCATTCCGTTAAGCACACACCTGCACAGTGGGCATTTCGCTGGCTTTGGAATCAGCCTGAGATTACGGTTGTGCTTTCGGGCATGAACTCCGACGAAATGGTAGAGGATAATATCAGAACCGCTTCCGACACCGAAATCGGTGAGCTTACCGCAGGCGATGAAGAAATGCTGAAAAGTGTTGTTAAAGCTATCAACGCTAAGATGAAAGTTCCGTGCACAGGCTGCGGATACTGTATGCCTTGTCCTCAAAACGTTAATATCAGCGGAACTTTTTCTGCATATAACCGATGCTTTACTGACAGTAAAATCAAGGGCTTCAGAGAGTATGTCAAAAACACAGCATCACAGTCATATGCACCTGCTTCAAAGTGTGTCGGCTGCGGAAAATGTGAAAAGCATTGCCCACAGGGCATAGAGATTAGAAAACAGCTGAAAGAGGCTGAAGCTGAACTTGAAACAAATGCTTATAAATCCGCCAGCAAGGTTGTATCAGCATTCAGAAAAAAGAAATAGCACGTTTAAGGAGAGAAAAATGACCGAAAACAAAATTCACGTTGCCTACGGTTTTCACGTTAACTGCTATCATTCTTACAGAGGCGATACAAACGATAATCTCGGTTTCGGCTCGGATATAAGAATCATCAGAAAAATTCTTGACGTGCTGACCGAATTTAATAAAAAAGGCATCCCCGTAAAAGGTACGTGGGATACCGAAAATTTCTTTTCGCTCCAGAAAATTCTGCCCGAATATGCTCCCGATATCATCGAAAAGATGAAAGAGCGTGTTGAAAAATACGGCGATGAAAATATCATTATGGGTTTCAATAACGGTGCTCTTTCCGCAATGACGGAGGATGAATTCTGCGAAAGCATAAATCTTGCCGTCACCAACAAGCACGGAAGCGGTCTTGAGGATATATTCGGCGAATGCGAAAAAATCGTGCGTCCGCAGGAGGTTATGTTTACCCCCTCACAAGTCACTTTATATAACAAGCTTGGCATAAAGGCTCTTTGCCTTTATTACAGTTGCGTTCCCTTTGACGCATTCAGAACAATTATCCCGAAGCTTCCCGATGAAATTGCTTTCAATCCCGTAACGTATTCTTACAAAGGCGAAAGCCTTACCGTTATCCCGACCTACAGCAACTCCGACGTCTGCGACGCAGGCTGTCTGCGTGCGTGGGTAAAGGATTTGCGCAAAAAGCAGGAAAGCGGAGAAATCAACAGAGATCTGTTCATCTTCATAAATATGGATGCGGACGCAATTTTCTGGGAAACGCTTGACGCAGGACCTCTTACGGGCAAAATTGCGAACACAGACGGCATTTACGGCCTTGTTGAAGAAATAGCCGACCTGCCTTATATTGTTTTTGATACCCCCGGCGGATATCTTAAAAATCATAAACCCGCAGGTGAAATCAGCTTCACTCACGACACGGCAGACGGCAATTTCACGGGCTATGCATCCTGGGCAGAAAAACCGTTCAACAGAAAAATATGGACAAGAATCGAAAGAGCAAGAGCAATGGCTGAAGTCAACAGCGATG
>JAGBUT010000129.1 GCA_017630695.1 Clostridia bacterium | reverse complement strand
TCCGTAGACCAGAAGATTGACCTTTACGTCGGTCAGTTGGAGGGCATTCAGTAGTGGGAAAACTCGACGGAATAATTCTTAAAGGTATCGGCGGCTTCTATTATGTTGAAGCCGCTGGTGAGATATACGAATGCAAGGCAAGAGGTGTTTTCAGAAAGTCGAGAATCAAGCCCCTTGCAGGTGACAGAGTTGAGATAAGCATCAATGAGAATGCGGAAAATACAATTGACGTTATCAAGGAAAGAAGCAGTATGATGCTTCGTCCTCCGGTTGCAAATATTGACCGCCTTTTCATTGTTTCTTCGGCTAAAGAACCAAACCCCGTTCTGCTGATTATTGACCGTCTTACGGCAATTGCAGTCAGCAGGGGAATTGAACCGGTTGTTGTTTTCACAAAGAGTGACCTTGCTCCCGTCGATGAGTATATTGAAATATACAGCAAGGCGGGTATAAAAGCGATTGCTGTTTCTTCCGTTACGGGAGAAGGTGTTGATGAGGTTAAGGCTGAATTGAAAAATCATATCAGTGCATTCTGCGGCAACAGCGGTGTCGGCAAGTCAACTCTTCTTAACGCAATCAATCCGTCTCTCGGTCTTGCAACTGCCGAAATCAGCGATAAGCTCGGCAGAGGCAGACACACAACCCGTCAAAGCGAGCTGTTTGCCGTTGAAGGCGGATACGTTGCAGATACCCCCGGCTTTTCTTCTCTTGACCTTGAAGAAACCGAGATTATACTCAAGGATGATTTGCCTTTTGCGTTTCCTGAATTTGAGCAGTATATCGGTCAGTGCAAATTCACATCCTGCCTTCACGTCAAGGATAAGGGATGCAGAATTGTTGAAGCTGTTGAATCGGGTGAAATTCCCGTCAGCCGTCATGAAAGCTACTGTGCGATGATGGAGCAGGCGAAAGAAATTAAAGAATGGGAGCTCGGTAAGCTCCGAAATAAAAGTAACGAAAATCTCCGCCGATGATTATACTGTAATAAGCGAAGGCTTATGCGGCGTGCGGCTTTGTCCGCCGCCTGCAAACAGTATGATCGGCGGTGATTTTTTTGAGATGCTGTGATTCAAGGTGCACTGCTTGTATTTCTTTTGCGGCAGGGATGCTTGTTGCAGCGTTGTTTCCGTACACAATAGCGATTGTTGTTATCGCCTGCGTGCTGATTATAGCAGGGCTTAGCCTTAGCCGATATTGACGGAAAGGGAGCTGACAGATGAAAGTTGTTGTTGTGCGCAGTCCAAAGATGCTCAGCGGCATTCTCGGTCTGATTTTCGGAATCAAACGGCAAAAAACATAAAAATACCCCCGACGGAATCGAGAGAAACCGTCGGGGGTTGTTTTGTTAATCGGATTAATATTCTACTGTGCCTTCAAAAACAAGCTTTGTTGTGCCGGTGAGGAATACGCCTTCGTCGGTGTAGTTAACAATGAGGTCGCCACCCTTAACTTTAACCGTGATGTCTGTATTCTTCTTGCAGTAGCCGTTTTCAACAGCCGCTACAACCGCAGCACAAGCACCTGTACCGCAGGACATAGTTTCACCGTTACCTCTTTCCCAAACTCTCATCTTGAGTGTGGTTTCGTTAACAACTCTTACAAACTCAGTGTTGACTCTGTGAGCGAAGAGAGAAGCCTTTTCAAATCTGGGGCCAATCTTTTCGATATCGATATTATCAACTCTGGGGCAGAATACTACGCAGTGGGGGTTACCCATTGAAACGCAGGTGATGTTGTAATCTTCACCGCCGAGGATGATGGGGTAGTCAACAAATCTTGTAACGCCGTTTGTGCTTGTTACTGCGTTTTCAAGTTCAGCCTTGCCCATGTTTGCACATACGGAGCTGACCTTGCCGTTCATAACGTAAAGCTCAACGCTCTTGATACCGCTTGCAGTTTCGATTGTAACTGTTTCTGTATCAACGTAGCCGTTGTCATATGCGTATTTTGCAACGGAACGCATTGCGTTACCGCCCATTCGACCTTCACTACCGTCGAGGTTGAATACTCTCATCTTGATCTGAGCAACGTCAGATTTTTCGATAAGAACAATACCGTCGCTGCCGATACCGTGGTTTCTGTCGCAAAGGCTTACGCAGAGGCTTTCGGGACAGGTGATGGAATTGTCAAAGTTTTCAAGGAGGATGTGGTCGTTGCCTGAAGCATCCATCTTGTAGAACTTAAGAGTGCGTCTTTCGGAACGCATATTGTTGATATCAACAAGCTCTGTGTTCTGCTGATTGAAATGGCTTGCGATGATGTCTGCAAGAGCGTTTGCAGTGTCAAGAGATGTGATACAAGCGATTGAAAGCTGGATAGCTCTTCTGTGGAGAGCGATATAATCGTTCATTGCTGAACCGTAGTTAGCACCGGTGTAAACAACATAGTTGATTTTGCCGGTTTCGAGAAGCTTGAACATATCGTCGCCTTCGCTGAAGCCTTTAACAACTTCAACGTCGATGCCGAGATGTGAGATAGCTTCTGCTGTTTCGGGTGTAGCATAAATCTTAATCTTGAGGTCGTCAAGCTTCTTTGCAAGTGAAACAGCATCAAGGATATCGTGAGTGTCAACGCTCAGGAGGAGACCGATTTCGTTGTCAGCGTTGGGAAGCTGAATCTTGAAACCTGCAGAGGTAAGACCCTTGAAGAGAGCTTCTGCAGTAGTCTTGCCGATACCGAGAACTTCACCGGTTGACTTCATTTCGGGGCCAAGGATGGAGTTAACGTCGCTGAGCTTTTCGAATGAGAATACGGGAACCTTAACTGTGAAGTAAGGAGGAGTCTTATAAAGACCCGTTCCGTAGCCGAGATCCTTGAGAGGCATGCCGATCATTACCTTTGCGGCAATGTCAACCATGGGAACGCCTGTAACCTTGCTGATATAGGGGATAGTTCTTGAAGCTCTGGGGTTAACTTCAATGACGTAAAGCTTGTTGTGATAGATGAGGTACTGGATGTTAACAAGACCCTTTGTACCAAGTGAAAGAGCAAGTTTCTCGGAGCATTCGATAATGTTCTTTCTCATCTTGTCGTTAAGATTGTAGGGAGGATAAACAGCAATTGAGTCACCACTGTGAACGCCTGCTCTTTCAACGTGCTCCATAATGCCGGGGATAAGAACGTCGGTGCCGTCAGAGATAACGTCAACCTCAAGCTCTGTGCCCATCATGTATTTGTCAACGAGAACGGGATTCTCGATTTCACCCGAAAGGATGATGTCCATATAACGGTGAACGTCAGCATCGCTGTAGGCGATAGTCATGTTCTGACCGCCGATAACGTATGAAGGACGAAGAAGAACGGGGTAGCCGAGTTCAGCGGCGGCATCGAGAGCCTCCTGCTTTGTCATAACGCCC
>JAGBUT010000128.1 GCA_017630695.1 Clostridia bacterium | reverse complement strand
TATTATATCATATTTGTATAACTTTTTCAATCTTAAAAAGAATCTTGATTTTCAAAAATAATTAGAGTAAAATATTTCTATAATATTTTAGGAGGAATAAAAATGTTTACAACCTTCGCAGTTAAATTCCTTGCCTGGTTTATGAGCCTTCTGCTCACTCTCGGCACAACCTTCGGTTTCTTTGTTAAACCTACAACCAAAAGTGCAGAAAACTATTTTGACGGCAACATCAAAAACGTTATTTACCTTATTGGTGACGGTATGGGATTCAATCACCTTGAAAAGACAAAGGCTGAAAATCAGGTTTCACTTGCAATGGATACCTTTGATATCAAGGGCAGCTCAAGAACACGTTCATTTTCAAACGCAGTTACAGACAGTGCTGCAGGCGGCACAGCTCTTGCAGTAGGCGTAAGAACAACAAACGGTGTTATCGGTGCTTATCCTCTTGATATTTACAGCAAATATTCATATCCCAAGAGCATCACAGAGCTCTGCATGGAAATGGGCAAACTCACCGGTGTTCTCACAACTGACGCAACTTCAGGCGCAACACCCGCATCTTTCTCTGCTCACTCATCCGACAGAGACAACACAGAAGATATCTCCGACGATCAGCTCGCATCAGGCATCAACCTCATCTGGGGCGCTGCTAACGGCTACGTAACCGAAGCTGCCGCAACAGAAAGCGGCTATGAATTCCTCGCTGATTACAACGATATGATGGCTCTCGAAGAAGGCAGCTACAGCTTCGCACAGTTCAGCGGCGACCTCTGGGAACCCGAATCAACAACAGAAGGCACACCCACTCTTGAAGAGATGGCAGTTAAAGCTGTAGACCTCCTCGATGACACAGACGAAGGCTTCTTCCTTATGATTGAAGGTGCTCACATCGACAAGCACTCACACAACAATGACGGTGAAAAAATGAAGCGTTCTCTCATCAGCTTTGATAACACAATCGAAGCTATGCTTGAATACGCAAAGGCTGACGGTGAAACACTTGTTATCGTTACCGCTGACCACGAAACAGGCGCTATCAAGCTCAAGAACGGCGAATACAAATATAACAGCGGCAGCCACTCGGCAGCTAACGTTCCCGTTCTTGTTTACGGCACAGATAAGCTCATCGAATCAGGCGAAACACTCAATAACTACGAAATCCCCATCAGAATCGCTTACATCCTCGGTGCTGACGAAGCAACCTTCCCCGTTGCTGTTTCAACAACAGCCGTTGTGCTTCGCAAGAAATCAAAGTAAAAAAATAAAAGTGCTGACTCAAAACGAGTCAGCACTTTTTTATTGCATTAAACAATTCCGTATGATTTAAGTTTTTCGACAAAATGAGTAATATCTTCTTCTGCTGTTGCCCTGTCAATACCGTATTCTTCAATCAGAAAGCTGATAAGATCAGATACCTCTGCACCGTCGCGGATTTTATCCCAGAGGAGTTTTCCGCTGTCAGTCATCATAAAGATACCGTTATATTCAAAAACAGTATCACCAACAGGAACAAGCATATGCTCGCCTGCAACAGTTCTTAAAATAACTTTCTTTTTAATCTCCATTTTTCTCAAACCTTTCGAATTCAAGTTGTGTCAGACGTGCCGTTTCTTTTGTGAAGCGGCAGACGTATTCAGGTTTCTTCGAAAAATCGCCCGTTTCAGCATAGCATACCGCTGCACAGACGTTGCACAAATATCGATAAGCGCAATTGGCACATTCAATCGGGAGAAGGATTTCATCACGATAGGCTTTAACTTTTTCCCACGCATTAAGAAAACCGTTTTCCTCAATATCAAACATCTTATCAATCATACCGCAGATTGACATTTTACCTTCTTTGCTCACCCAGAAACTTGTTCCTCCTGCTCTGCACATAACTCCTTCAGCAGGATTTCCCATAGGTTCTTTGACTGAAAGCTCTTCAATCTTTTGCTTCATACCGATTGCCCTGCTCATAAAATCATCACGTCCGTATCTGAGCTTTGACCATTCAACACGGTATTTTGCGGCATCCTCTGATGAGAGACGGTTATCATTTTCACCGTGAACACCGTTCACCCTTATTCTCGGATACATATAAGACGTTGTTTTGACGTGAAAACCAAGATCTCTGCAAACGTTAAAGATATTTTCCATATCACTGCAGTTATCAGGCGTAATACTGCAATTAAATCTCACGTCAACACCCATCTCACGCATTTCAAGAACGTTGTTGATAACTCTTGAAAATCCTCTGACGCCCGAAAACCTTTCATAGGCATCGTCATCGGAGCCGTAAATTGAAACGTTGATTCTGTTGGGAGGATATTTTCTGAACAGTTCCTTATATTTGCCGTTAAGAAGATATCCGTTGGTATTCAGCGAGATAACAAAGCCCATTTTGTTAAGCTCTGTGTAAATCTCTTCAAAATCATCCCTTAAAAGAGGTTCGCCGCCGGTTATAAGCAAAAATACAGTTCCTGCCTGCGCAGCCTCTTTTCCGAGATTAATCCACCATTCAGCCGGAAGCTCCGATGATTTCATTTTGTTGCAATCCGAATCGTGAACATAACACATCTTGCAGTTGAAATTGCATCTGCCGGTAATCTCAAAAGTACCTGAAAGCGGAATACCTTTTTGCTTTGCGATTGCGTGAAGATACGTTGAGACCGCAGGCTCTGAAGCCTCCGGATTAATTGTTTTTTTCTTTTCCATATTAATTTCGCCTCGCATCACAATGCTTGTCAGCGATTGTTATTTTATCTTTGCAAGTTCTGATTCAAGTACGTCAACAGCGCTTTTTTCCTTAAGGCAGGAATAGAAATATACGGGCACTTTATTCACAACCGTTTCTGTTAATGCGGTAATGATGTTCAGTGCATCCTCGTTCCATACGTCATAGGTAAACTTGCCTAACAACGACATAAAAGCCTGCGCACCCGAAACTCTTACTAACTCATTCGAACTTCCTTTTGAAAGCATAACAACGGCTTTCAAGGGAAGCTTTTTGTTTTTGCAAATTTTCGACGTGCCGCAAAACGGAATTCCGTTGGCGTACACTACACCGTTTTCAACGGTTAATGCTGCTCTGTCACCGTTTATTGTTTCCGCACCGAGATATTTTTTCCAAAGCGCAGCCTGGGTTGATTTGCCAATCTGCTTGTTGCCTGAAAAAAGAATCGCATAGCCCTGATATTCAACAAACGAACAATGGAGAATACCAATCCCCTTTTCGAGCAAAACTGAAGGAAGATTGATGCTGTCAAAAACCGTCATCTCGCTGATTCTGTCACCGCTTTTTATATAAAGCTCCGAATTATCGATTTTGCAGGCATAATCAACAAACTCGTTCACCTTCGTATTGTAATAAGCGGTAAACAGCTTTGTTCTGCCGTCAGAAAAAACCTTTCTTCGGTCTGAAACATAAACAGCATCGCCCGTTTTCAAGGGTAACTCATTTGTTCTGATTATTCTGAATGAATAATCGGGTGCTGAAAAATCTGACAAAAACGTTGAGAAATCACCCTCCGATGCAATCGGTTCATCGCTTGAGAATTCAATTGCACAATTACAAAAGAGATATTTATACTTCTGCATAATCTAAAAATATAACCTCGCTGTCAGTAAGAGCAAAATGAGATGCGGCTACCTGCTTGAGTTCACCGGATTTAAGGCCGTCAATTTTAGTGCGGAAAGTGATGCCGCCAAAATAATTTCCGTCCTTATCCTTCTTTTTATAATACAAATATATATCTGTATCTATATCGTTCTTTGAAATGTTTCTTACGTTTATAACCTTATCGTGAACATCAAGTTCAAAGGTCTGGCGTTTAAGACCGATTGCATTTTCAAAATCGACCCTGTTTTCACCCGTAATCTCAAGAATGGTTTCATCCTTTTCAAGCGTCTGACCGCTTTTTTCAAAAACGTTGACCGCCATATTCACGGTAAGCGTGGTGATTTCAAAAAACATTTCTTTCTTATCTGTTGTAACTTTTATTTTGAGGTACTGAAGCACTTTGTCGGATTCGTTTCTTACGGTAAGAGTAAGAACGTCCTTTTTATCTTCAAAGCTGCCGTCCTCGGGAAAGCTGCCGCTTCGCAGAGAAAGCTCTTCGATAACCACGTCGCTGTAAACCATAACAGGCGCTATAACACCGTGGAAGGATTCGGCTTCTTTTACGTTATTACATCCTGAAAAAAGAAAGGTCAGCAAAACAACCATTAACGCAGAAATTATTCTTAACTTTTTCATAGGTTCACCTTTTAAAAAAATCCGAAAAGCCGGGCCACCGAAATGGTGACTCGGCTTGCGGAATTTAAGATTCGAAAACGTTTGAGTCAGCTGTGGGAATGTGATAACAGATCAAGCCGCCCAATTCGGGTGAATAAACCATACATCCCGAAGTCTCCTGGAAAACAGTAAGTCCGGGCTGACCGGGAATTTCTGCGGGGCACGAACCAGCAGCTGAGGCTGCGGTGTATTCACAGCTCGCCGAAACGTTTGTTGTAAGATCTAATTTCTGGAAAGAAATATCAGGTTTAATATATGTTTTCATTAGAATAACCTCCAGAAAAATTCGATGACTGTCTTTATAAAGCTAAAGACTTTGTTGAATATCTGTGCCATAATATCAAGAACCTTATCGAATGCAGAATCATCTTCAGCGGGTTCTGTTGTTGATTCCTCTGTATCTG
>JAGBUT010000010.1 GCA_017630695.1 Clostridia bacterium | reverse complement strand
GGCTCATACCTGCTATATCGAGCAGGTTCCAGAAGTTGAGTTTACGCACCTTGCAGACAACGAATGCTGCTGCAATACCCGCGATGATTCCGCCATAGATAGCAAGACCGCCTTCCCAGATTCTGAAAATCTGTTCAGGATGTGCTGAATAATAATCCCACTTTGAGAATACGTAATAAAGTCTTGCGCCTATGATTGCAGCAACCGTGCCGTAGATAAGCACGTCAACCATTTTATCGAGGCTCATCTTCCATTTATAAGCCATTCTGCCACCGAAAAGAACGGCAAGAGTGAAACCGAAAGCGATAATCGCACCGTACATTTTGATTGAAATCAAATTGCCGAAAACAGTGAATTCAGCAAGAACACTCGGAATTTCAAATGCACGCTCAAGTCCCTTAAAGGATACTAAAGTAAAATCTGACATTTTTCTACCTCCTTACGCTATGGGACTGATTACGGACAAAGCCGAATATTCGTCTTTGATTTTTGCAAGTCTTTCCTGCGCTTTTTCAAGTGTTACGCTCTTGCAGGCTTCGATTTCAGCGAAAGGCTCATAGCCGTTGAAATAGAGATTCATAAGCATATTGGCAGTGTCGTCAATATCGTTATAATTCATAACCATTCTGCCGTAAAGCTTACGCTTTGCTCTCTCAAACGCTTCGGGATTAATTCCCTCTTCGTTAAGCCTTGCAAACTCTTCTTTGATGATTGCAGATGTTCTCTCGGGGTCTTTGCTTGTGCCTCCGAGCATCACGCAGGAGAATCCGAAACCGTTGAAAAGCTCCGAGCCGAAAGCCATATCGATAAGTTCCTCATCAAGCAGCTTTTTGAAAAGCGGTGATGATTTGCCTGTTATCGCTTCAAGCATAATCTGTGAAGCGATTTCATCCTCAAGCGAAAGCAGAGGTTCCGAAATATCTTCCTTGAAACCGAGCATAAACTGCTTCTGCGCAACGGAAAGCTTTTCTTCAATATAATTCTGAACCGGAACGGGATTTTCCTTTTCAAACTTGCGTTCACAAGGTGTACCCTGCGTCTTTTTGACGTTCTTTTCAACGATTTCTGCTACCTTTTCATGGTCGATACCACCGACAACGCAAAGCACCATATTGGCAGGGTTATAGAAATTCTCATAGAGTCTGTAAAGCAAATCCGCATCAATCTGAGCAATTGACTCCTGCGTACCCGCAATATCAATCCTAACGGGATGATTGCTGTAAAGTGCCTTGAGCATATTGAACATTACCTGCCAATCGGGCAAATCCTGATACATACGGATTTCCTGACCGATAATGCCCTGCTCTTTTTCAACTGTCTGCTGTGTAAAATAGGGATTCTGAACGAAATCAAGAAGAATCTCAAGAGATTCTTCAATTTTATCCGAGCCTTTGAAAAGATAAGCGGTTTTCTCAAAGCTCGTATATGCATTTGCACTTGCACCCGTTTTAGCAAAGCGTTCAAAAGCATTAAGGTCTTCACTTTCAAAAAGCTTATGCTCAAGAAAATGCGCAGTGCCCTCGGGGATTGTTTCAAAATCACCCGAAGCATTTTTGACCGCTGTATCAATCGAGCCGTATTTGACTCCGAAAACGGCATAAGCAGAGTCATATCCTTCTTTAGGCAGAACTCTTATTTCAAGGCCCGACGGATGCTTACCGCAATAAACAGTTTCGCCGAGTTTATTATCAACAAATTTATTAAACTTCATCTTCTGCCTCCTCCTGCGCCGAAAGCATAAACACGGTATCAACAGAAAGCTTCTTTGCAGCCTCGCAGATTTCTTCCATAGTCACCTGCTCGATTCCGTTGACCATATCCTCGGGGGTGAGGATTTCATCGCAGATAACCTGCGCAGAATACCAGCCGAGAACACCTTCGGGGCTTGTGAAAGTGTGTCTTTCACGCAAGGCACGTTTTGAGGATTCAAGCACCTCAAGGTCAGTCTTGCCGTTTCTTAAATCAGAAAGCTGACTGAGCACCTCGGCAGTGACCTTCTTTTCTTTATCGGTATCGATTCCGCTTTCAACAAGCACGATTCCTTTACTTGCAACAAGCCTTGACCAGCAATAATATGCAAGGCTCATCTTTTCACGGATATTGGTAAAGAGCTTTGAATAAGTGCCCATGCCGAAAATATCGTTCATAACGGTGAAAGCAAAAATATTATCTCTTCTGTGGCTCATACCTGCTCTGAAACCGATTACAAGTTTACCCTGATTAACGGGGAACTTTTCTTCAAAGCGGTTGAATCGTCTGCTTTTCTGAATAAAAACAGTTTCAGTTTCTGCAGGCTTACGTTCGATTCCTGCAAAATTCTTTTCAAAAATGCAGGCAACCTTTTTCGCATCAGCTGCACCGACAACGGTAATCTGAAAAACAGCTGTTGAAAGCAGATTCTGCCATGCAGAATAAACGTCAGCCATCGTAACGGCTTCAATCTCTTCAATCGTGCCGTATTTATCCTTACCGAAGGCTTCGTTTTTACACATATAGCTCACACATTTATTGAAAGCGTAGGTGCGTTTATCGTTAAGCTCCTCTTCGATTCTCTGAATGAGGAGACGCTTTTCTGTTGCGAGAGCATCTTCACCAAACGAGCCGTTTTCTGCATTGGGTTGAAAAACAATATCCGAAAGAAGCTGTGCAGCCTCAAGCTGAATGCTTTCATTTTCAAGAGCAAATTTATCAGCAAGGCAGGTAATACTTAAAGTAAGTACCTGAGATTCACCGTTTTTGCTCACCCCTGCACCGAGAATTGCACCGTAAAGCTCATCAAGTTTGCCGCTGAGAAGTGAGAAATCAGGGTAAGCCTTGCAGGAACGTTTGAGAAGATAAACGAGCAATGCGTTTGCTGCCATTCTCTCATCCATAGGCAAAGCCATTGAAACAGAGATGCAGCCCGTTTTATATTTATCGGTTGATTCCGAAACAAGACGGACACCGTCCGTCAGCATTTTGATTTCGGGCATTAAATCACTTCCTTGAAAACGTTTTTATCAGATATCGCAGGAGGCAACCATTTCATAGGTTTCCCTTTTAACAACGATTCTTGCCTGACCGTCTTTTACCATAATGACGGGAAGTTTGGGGATGCGATTATAGTTTGATGCCATTGAGTAATTATATGCACCTGTTGAAAGAACAGCAAGAATATCCCCTGCCTCAACTTTCTGGAGAGGTGCATTCTCCTGAATCAGGTCACCGCTTTCACAACATTTACCTGCAACGGTAACGATTGTGTCTTTTTCTTTGTTTGCCTTGTTGGCACAGATAACCTGATAATCAGCGTTATAAAGAGCATATCTCGGATTATCAGCCATACCACCGTCAATCGAAACGTAGGTACGGATATCGGGGATTTTCTTGACGCAACCGACGGTATAAAGAGTCAGACCTGCGGCACCAACAACAGAACGCCCCGGCTCAATAAGAATGAACGGTATTTTCAGACCGAGCTTTTCAGCTTCAGACTTTACAACTGCTGAAACGTTCTTCATATATTCGCCATAGGGAATCGGTGTGTCACCGTCAACGTATTTTATACCGAAACCGCCGCCGAGATTGAGTTCTTCAAGCTCAACACCCGTTTCATCCTTAATTTGCTTATAGAGGTTAAGCATAACCTGAGCTGCAAGTTCAAAAGGATCGATATCGAAAATCTGCGAACCGATATGGCAATGCAGACCGCGAAGTTTAAGGCAAGGCATTGCAATAGCCGCCTTTACCGCTTCAAAAGCCTCTCCCGTTTCAAGAGCGAAACCAAACTTTGAATCAATCTGACCGGTCTTGATGAAATCATGAGTATGAGCGTCAACACCGGGCTTTATGCGAAGCATAATTCCAACTGTTTTGCCTGAAGCTGAAGCTATACCGTTGAGAGTTTCAAGCTCGGTAAGATTGTCAACAACGATTCTGCCGACACCGTTTTCAACAGCCATCATAAGCTCATCGGGAGTTTTGTTGTTGCCGTGGAAAACAATATTCTCTGCAGGAAAGCCTACGGAAAGAGCTGTATAAAGCTCACCGCCAGAAACAACGTCAACACCCGTACCCTCCTGCATACAGATACGGTAAATCTCTTTGCAGCTGAAAGCCTTACTTGCATAGCACACAAGACCGTTGCCACCGTAATATTCATTAACAGAGTCCCTGAAAGCACGGAGATTGCCTCTGATTTCGTTTTCGTCAAAAACGTAGGCAGGTGTGCCGAATTCTTTTGCAAGATCAACGGTATCCGCAGAACCGATTGTCAGGTGACCCTTTTCATTTATCGAAATACAATCCGATACAAACATTTACATCCTTCTCTCATTCAACTGCAGAAATAATTTCTGCCTTTATATCTTCAACACCGATACCCTTGACCGATGAAAACTCAATCATTCTGATATCAGCATAATCCGCAAGCTCCGTTTTGATTTCTTCACGGCGCTTTTCGGTTTCGGTTTTATTGAGCTTATCACATTTTGTCAGAGCAATCACAAAAGGAATTTCCATCTGACGCAGGAAGTTAAGCATATCCATATCGTCCGCAGACGGTGCGTGACGCATATCGATGAGCTGAACAACAAGAGCTATGTTTCTGCCTGACTGGAAATAGCCTTCCATAAGGTCTGCCCAGCGTTTTTTCTCGCTTTGTTCTCTCTTTGCATAGCCGTAACCGGGAAGGTCGGCAAAAATCACACCGTCGCCCTTGAAGAAGTTTACGGTTATCGTTTTACCGGGCATTGAGCTTACTCTCGCAAGATTTTTTCTGTTGAAAACCTTGTTTATGAGTGATGACTTACCGACGTTTGAACGTCCCGAAAAAACGATTTCGGGTACGCTCGAAAGCGGAAGCTGTTTTGACGTGCCGTAAGCGGCAGTGAATTCTATTTTATCAAATCTCATTTTTATCAATCCTGTTTATTGTGTAATTGAATGGCGTTTACCCGTGTTTTCTGCAACGGGAAGAACGTTCTTTCCGCTTTTTTCTTCCTGAACCTTTTCAAGAGCAATATCCCATACAGCACCGATGGTTTTAACAGGCATAAAGGTTATTGCTTCCTTGACCTTGGGATCAACCTCGTCAAGGTCTGCGATGTTATCGTAAGGAATAACAACGGTTTTGATGCCTGTTCTGTAAGCCGCCATTGATTTTTCTTTGAGTCCGCCGATGGGAAGCACTCTGCCTCGGAGGGTGATTTCACCCGTCATCGCAACGTCCTTGCGAACCTTTCTGCCTGAAAGAGCCGAAACAAGAGCAGTAGCAATAGTAACACCTGCCGAAGGGCCGTCCTTGGGTGTTGCACCTTCGGGAACGTGGATATGAATATCTTTATCCTTGTAGAACGTTGCACTCACGGGAAGGTCATCTGCCCTTGAACGGATATAGCTGACCGCTGCTTTTGCACTCTCCTGCATCACTTCACCGAGAGAGCCCGTAACTTCAAGTTTACCGCTGCCTTCAAGCACCGCTGCTTCGATTTCGAGCATATCGCCGCCAACTGCAGTCCAGGCAAGACCGTTAACAACACCAACCTCGTTTTCTTTTACAACCGCATCATTCTTGAATCTGCGTGAACCGAGAAGCTCTTCAACGTTTTCGGGCTTGACGGTGATTTTCTCTGCACCGTCCGAAACAACTTGCATTGCCGCCTTTCTGCAAACAGCCGCAAGCTGCTGTTCAAGAGCACGAACACCTGCTTCACGGGTGTAGCCTTCAATGACAAGAGCAAGAGCTTTATCCGTAATCTTAAGCTGTTTTGCAGTCAATCCGTGACGCTTTATCTGTTTGGGAAGAAGATGCTTCTTTGCAATCTGAAGCTTTTCCTCAAACGTGTAGCTGCCTAACTCAATGATTTCCATTCTGTCCTGAAGAGGCTCGGGAATATTGGTTCTGACGTTTGCTGTTGTTATAAACATAACCTTACTCAGGTCATAAGGCAACTCAATATAGTGGTCTCTGAACGAATTGTTCTGTTCGGGGTCAAGCACTTCAAGAAGAGCAGAAGTGGGGTCACCCTTATAATCCGAAGAAAGCTTATCAATTTCATCAAGAAGGATAAGCGGATTGCTTGTGCCCGCTTGTTTGAGCGCATTGATTATTCTGCCCGGCATTGAGCCGATGTATGTTTTTCTGTGACCTCTGATTTCAGCCTCATCCTTGACACCGCCGAGAGAAATTCTCGCATAGCTTCTGCCTGTTGCCTTTGCAATGGAACGGGCAACTGAAGTTTTACCTACACCGGGAGGACCTACAAGGCAGATAATCTGACCTTTAATATCGGGAGCAAGAGCTCTGACGGCAAGATATTCAAGAATTCTTTTCTTGACCTTTTCAAGGCCGTAGTGGTCGTTATCAAGCACCTTTGACGATTTTTTAACATCGGAATTCTCTTTGCTGAAATTACCCCACGGAAGCTCAAGACAAGCTTCAATATAATTTCTGCTGACAGCTGCCTCAGGTGAGCTGGGTGAATATTTTTCAAGCTTATCGCATTCTTTGAAGAGTTTTTCTTTAACCTCATCCGATGCTTTAAGATAGAAAATCTTTTCTCTGAATTCGCTGATTTCTTCTTCGTGAGAAGCTCCGTTTCCGAGCTCCTGTGAAATAATCTTTATCTGCTCGCGAAGATAATATTCTCTCTGATTCTTATCGATTGACTCCTGCACCTTGTCACCGATTTCGGCTTCAATTGAAAGCAGGTTGCTTTCGTTTGCAAGAAGCACACAAAGCTCCTCCATTCGTCTGACAGGGTTGAGGATATCGAGAATATGCTGTCTGTCCTCATATTCAAGCATAATGTTGCCTGCAACATAGTCGGCAAGTTTACCGGGATCATTTTCCTGCAAAACGTTTGTGACAAGGTCTGCAGGCATCTGCGGAGCAAAATCCGTATACTCGGCAAAAACATCCTTTGCGTGGCGAACAAGAGCTTTTGCATAATCAGCTTTATCTGCTCTGATTGACGGCTCTTTAATCGGGAAAATAAGAGCTTTGAGGTGACTGCCGTTAGTAGCGAGCATACCCTCAACGAGTCTCGCTCTGTAAAGACATTCTACCGCAACTCTTACGTTACCGCTTTTACCCGGAAGTTTAAGCACCTGCTTGACACTTGCAACAACACCGATTTCATAAAGATCGCTGAAATCAGGATCATCCTGTGCAACGTCTTTCTGGGTAACGAGAAAAATTTCCTGATCGGTATCCATCGCCTTTTTCAATGCATTTATGGATTTTTCTCTGCCTACGTCAAAATGAATGAACATCCCCGGGAAAACAACGAGTCCCCTGAGTGCCACCGCAGGCATAAGTCTTAAGCTTTCATCTTTCATACTCTATAAAACTCCTTATGAATAAGAGATAATATTAAAATAAACATTTGGTTAGTTTAATATTATATAATATTATATACAAGCAGTCAACAGTAATAAACACACAAAAAATTATGCAATTGAAAACTTTATATTAACAAATACGGCATTTAAAAAGAAAAACGGGCACTTGCAGTGCCCGTTTGATGATTATTTATTTTCAAGCCTGATAACCGTTACCGAATACGCAGGAACCGTATAATTAAAATTTTCAGAGAAGCCGTCAACGGTCATCTCTTCAATTTTGCAATCCTCGGGCTGACCGAGAATGTTATCGTTTGCAAGACTGTCACCTGCAACCTGCATAACCTTTGCATCGGATGCGATTTCTGCATTTTCAACGTTAACCGCAAGAGTTTTCGACTCGCCCGTTACGTTAACAATCTTGACAATAATATCGCCCGATTCATCAGTGCTGACAACGTGATAAGCCTCCGCTTCGGCTTTTGACGCGGTATCAAAATCAACGTAAAGTTCACCATCAATATAACATTTCACGGTTGTGCCGCTTACAACGACTTTAAGCTTATAGGTCTTGCCTTCCTCTGCGGTAAAAGACTTTACAGTGCCGAGAACTTTGTTTGTTTTGATGCCGTTTTCAATCTGCTGAAGGCACGAAACGGTATTATCCCAACCGCCTATATTCCAGAACCAGCAGTTATCGTGATCCTTGACGGCAAAGGGAATTATAAATCCTTCGTTGCCGTTTATCTTTGTTGCTTCAACGGTGAAGGTATAATCCGTCCACTCGTCATAACCCATATAAGCAACTGAACCCGTAAGGCTGTAAGGCATATAGGTTGCATCGTTGATAAGCTGACCGTCTTTGACGGTTATTTCACCATCGTTTGCTTTATTCCAATTCCACGCAAGAGAATTGACGGAGAAATTATCCTTACCGAGAGTTTCTCCCGTTGCATTGTCAACAACAAGAACGTTATCGAATGCGGCGGTTGTATACCACGCACCGACGCCCACTCTTCCGCAGAGATTTTTCTGCGGAACGTTTGCACCGCCTAATGCCGAAGAAATCAAGGCTGTGCCTGCATTAACCGAAAACAGCTTTTGAACGTAATAACTGATCGAACCCGTCACCTGATGATTATTAAACCAGATAAGGTCGGGTGACCAATGAGTTGCAGTAAGATTGCCGAAAAGCGGAGCATATGCCGCCATTCTTACAATATCGCCGTTTCTCTCAAGACCTGTCATATATGCCGCTTCAGCAAGAGCCGCTTTAAGAGTATTCGACCTTGCGGCATACTCACCGAGGAAAACCTGCAGAGCTCCGCCGTAGATTGAATCTGTCATATCGGCAACGTCACGGCTGTAGTTATCGGCATCATAGTAATCGGCATTTTCAAGGAACCATTCGGGATCGTTATAGTAATGCTGATCGGTTGCGCCTGCAAAATCAGACGCAGAGCCGTCACCTATCTGTTCTTTTGCGTATTCATAAGAAGGAAGATAATTTTCTCCGTGAGTTGCATCAAAAGCTCCTGCTGAATAGATCAGTTCGATGCCTTCATAAAGTTCGGGATTCTCTTCCTTTGCGGCATTGAAAGTTTCGAGGAATGCCTGATAGCGTTCAAAATAAACCTCGCCCTCATTTTCGTTGCCGATGCAGATATATTTGAGTTCAAACGGTTCTTCGTGACCGAGAGAAGCTCGTACCTTGCCCCATTTTGTATCAACAGAACCTCTGCAGAACTCAACAAGATCAAGCATATCCTGAAGATAAGCTTCGAATTCAGGGGTGTACATTTCAACGGGGTCCATACCTCTCATCTGACAATAAAGACCGCAATTGATTACCGGCACGGCAAGTGCTCCCAAATCCTCGGCAAGAACAAAATATTCATAAAATCCGAGACCGTAACTCATAAAACTCGGATACGGATCGTCGGTTGCGGCAAGATTTGTCCAGAGATTCGTACCCTGCTTTCTTGCGGCAACGTCACCGTAAGTTCCGTTAAACTCAAGAGGTTCACCGTCTCTGCCTACGCCGACGGAATCTTTCCAGTTATAAGCGGTTTCGGCATCGTAACCCTCGATAATACATCCTCCCGGGAAACGAAGGAATTTCGGTTCAAGTGCTTCAAGCATTTCGCCCAAATCCTTGCGCATACCGTTTTCACGGTTTTTGAAGGTATTTTCAGGGAACATCGAAATCATATCGAATGCCGCCTTGCCGTTATCAATCATCACAGCAAGGGTCACACCCTGAAATGCCGTTTCGGACGCGGTGAGTGTGATTTCGTATTTTTTCCACTCGGAGGTCAGCGAAGTTATTTCACCCTCTGCAAGAGTTTTATCACCGCAAAGAAGTTTCACATACACCTTACCCGAATAGTCGTCAACACCCTTTGCGTAGAAAGAAACGTTATATTTCTCCCCTGCTTCAACGGAAATTCCGTCAAGAAAACCTCTGTTTGCAGCACCCGAAAAAATATCACCCGTATTATTCACGGTAAGATAATTGGGGTTGTTTTCATTGAGCATATCATCTGCGTTTTTTATAACAGAAAGCTCTGCTCCGTTAACGGGAACCCAGCCGTAGAGTGCATCATCTTGCGCAACGTCGGTAAACTCAAACGAACGGTTGACAATTTTTTCAGCATAAAGTCCGCCGTCTGCCGCAAAATTTATATCCTCAAAAAATATTCCGAAAAGCAAATCGCTGATATCATAAAGCTCGTCGGAAGCATCGATATCAAGCGTATAATCCGCCGCCGAAGCATCATAGTCTGTTACGGTATTCGCATCGGGTCTTACAACGGCAGACTCACTTTGCGGAAATATCATTCCGAGAAAAGCCATAATTGCAGATAACATTGCGGCAATTGCTTTTCTGATTGCCGAAACCAAAACGTATTTCATCGGTCAACATCCTTTGTTATTCATTAAGATAAAGCTTCCGCCATAAGACGGAAGCTTCGCTTTTTTATGCATTCTGTGCGATATCCTTAAGAATCTTTACACATTCATCAATGCCGATATATGAGCTGTTAAGGCAAACGTCGTAGTTGCGGCAAGTGCCCCAATCCATATCGGTATAGTGATGATAATATGCTGCTCTGCGCTTATCCTTTTCACGCAGTCTCTTGAGAGGAGCGTCCTCCATTTCGCCATAGATATCAACGATTCTCTTTGCTCTGGCATCAAGGTCAGCATAAACGAAAACCTTCATCACGTCATCTCTCTCACGCAGAATATAGTCTGCACATCTGCCGACGATAACGCAGGGACCTTTCTCCGCAAGTTCTTTAATAACCTTGCACTGGATAAGCCAGATTTTATCCTCATTGGTGGGGCCTGTATAAATGCTTCTGTTAGTGAGAAGGCTCATAAGAAGGCTGGGATGAGTATATTCGCCCTTATCCTTGACGTATTCCTCTGCAAAACCGCTTTCAACAGCAACTTTTTCGATAATTTCGCTATCATAACAAGGGATTCCGAGCTCCTCTGCAAGGTGCTTACCGATTGTTCTGCCTCCGCTTCCGAATTCTCGGCTGATTGTGATTATCTTTTTCATATTTTTTCTCCTTTCGGTCGGTTGATTTATTTATAGTCAGATATTTGATTCAATGTTTCTTTCGTAATGTCCGCTATCCTGAAAACCGTTTTCAGTGCGGATGCATTCGCCCCATTTACGGGCGATTTCTTCATAGCTGTCAGTTTCGATTTTTGCTCTTTCAAAACCGTTTTTGCTTCCCCTCAGGCACCAGTTACTATTCCACATTCCGTGGCCCGATGCCTTATATGTCCAGAGATACCAGCTGTAGCCGAGTTTGTCAAGAGTTTTGAAGCAATTTTCCCAAGTATTTGTGCCGTGAGGGAAGAATTCGCCCATCATCATCGGCACGTCAAAGAAAACAAGCCAGGGAAGAATTGCCATCATATTGAACGACTTTTCCGAAGTATCATACAGATGCACCTGATAAATAACGTTTTTCCAACCCATAAGGAATGCGTTGGGCAGTGCCAAAAATGACCAGATACATTCCATTGTGATGATATGATCGCTGTCAACAGCTCTGACGGCATCGTAAAGACGGTCATATATGTAGCTGTTATTCTTTCTTCTGTCAAACTCATCGCCAGGCACTTCGCACATAGGCTCGTTGAGAAGATCATACATTGCAACGGCAGGATTACCTTTGAATCTGGTTGCTATTTCTCTCCAAAGCTCCTCGGTAAGCTCTCTGTATCTTTCGCCCTGCTCGGTATCGTCATAAAGACCGCAGGAGCCTTTTTTACCACTGTGAGGAGCGTCACTCTGATAACCTACCGCACCGTGTAAATCAAGCACAACGTAGAGCCTGCGTTTTGAACATTCCTCAACAACCCATTCAAGTCTGCTCAAATCCATTTCGCCGTTTTCATCAAGAATTTTTCTGCCGTTATCGTCATAATAAAAATTCCTGAACCAAAACGGAACACGAACGCTGTTGAATCCCATCGCCTTGATTTCGTCAAGGTCGCTTTCGGTAATCCAGTTATCCATATAAGTATTCATAAGCTCATAGGCTTTTTCTTCGCCGAAGCGTTCCGTAAGCTTTTCAAGAATATCATAATGGTCTGTTGCTTCTTCATAGGGGCTGAGCCAATCTTCCCATATCATCCACGAGCCGAGATTGACGCCCTTGAGAGTGATTTTTTCACCCTTCTGATTAACAATTTTTCTGCCCTTTGTTGTGAGAAAATCCTCCGATGTAAACCCACCCGAAACCTCGGTTGATTCAGCTGATGAAACCTCCATAATACCAACAGAAGAAATCAGCGTTGCAAAGGTAAGAAGAACTGAAACAAATTTCTTGAAATTCATCCAAATCTCCCCCTTAAAAATTATCAACGGTATCCCATTCGGCAACCTTACCTGTCTGCGCCCAAAGAAGCTCCGCTTCCTTTGCCCAGGCTTCGTATCCGTCGGGGGTGTTGGGATATTTTTCATAATGAGCCGTCAGCTTACCGCTTGTAACAATTGCATTGATAACAGCTTTAAGCTCTGCAGGTTTGATGTTACCCGTTACAAGACCGACAACGACGTAAATCAAGGTTTTTGCATAATCGCTGAAGCTGAGCTCAATACCGTTACCCATGCTGCCGAGAAGTTTGCAACTGAAAATAACGTCTTTTCTGAAAAGAAATTCGTTTGCTTTTGCACTGTGACGGATAATAGAGCCAAGCAAAGCCATAAGACTTGCAAACTCTTTACCCTGCGTATCGTTATAACGCTTGTTGATGCTCCAGAGAGCTTCTCTTGTGGGATACTTGCCGTCTGCCATAACAGCTGAAGCAACGTCAACCGCAATATCCTCAAGCACAAGCGATGCCGTGCAACCTTCACCGCAATTCGGTTTTGTAAGACAAGCCGCATCACCCATTGCGATAAAGCCGTCGGAAACAAACGAATAGGGTGCTCTGTGGTAAGGAGTCATACCGTTTTCAATTCTTGTTACTTTATGTGCAGGGAGTTTTACGGTTTTTTCAAAAAGCTTATAAACCTTTTCAACCGTTTCAAATCCGCCGCAAGCACCGATGCCGATAAGTGCATCGCTTCCCTCACTGGGAGCAAGCCACGATTTGAAGAAAAGCCAGAAATCCGAGCGAAGATAACGGCTGCTTCTCTTCTCTTCAAAATCAATGTATCGAAGTGTTACGTAGAAAATATCTTTGGGGGTAAGTGCAAATTTTTCAATGCCGTAATCATCAGGCAAACTGCGTCTGACAACGGCAGGAATACCCGAACAATCAGCAACAAGTCTGCAGGACACGGTTTCTTCGTTACCGTCTTTTTCATAAACAAGACCGTTTATCTTACCGTTTTCACCGTATGTAAGCTTTTTGAAAGACGCTTCGTAAACAATTTCCGCACCTGCTTCAACAGCCCAATCATTCATCAGCACGCAGTAATCGTGTTTATGCATACCGACAACCTTAAGCTTTGAGGGCTTGGGATGATTGCCGTAAACCGAGCAGATAGCTGAATCCTCGAATTCGAAAGCATAAATACCGTCGCCCTCCTTGACTTTGGGCAGACCGTGCAGCTCCATTTCTTCTTTGCCCATATGGAAAATATCATATGACGGACTCAGCTTATCTCGTGCATCTTTTTCAAGAAGCAAAACCGAAAACCCTTTTTCAGCCATTCTTCTTGCAAAATAACTGCCTGCGGTTGAAGCACCGACAATTACAACGTCATAATTTTTCATTTTTCCACCTCATTATCGAGCATTAAAACTGCATTATTATCAGAATAACCTTTGTTATTTGAAACCGTATTGAGAATCATATCCGTCAGATTCACCTTTATTCCGTTTTTGGATAGTTTAGGCTCAATCTTTCTGATTATGAATCTGAATCTTTTAAACACTCTTGCAATCGCATCCCCTTCGGGTGTGCCTGCACCATAAGGCATATCGCCTTTAAAAATCGAAATACCGATATTCCCTGCCAAATCCAGCAGCTTTATTTTACGAATCGATTTATCGGTTTTAATCCAAAGCAACCTGCCGAGAGCTCCGACGGTAATGTTGCTGATAATTTTTCTGCCGAGCTTTTTCAGCATCTTGTCACCGTTAAAAAGGCCAAGAATACGATTCTGAATTGAATAAATAAACTGCTTATCAAAAAGCTCCTGAAGAGACTCGCTTGTGTTGATTCTGAATTCGGGAGTATCTTTTGATTCAACCTTGAGACTATTACCTTCAACGGAGATTTTTCTGTATTTTGCAGGGCTTCCCACGAGACAAGAAGTGCAGATATCGATTATCTTATTCCCTTTTTCCGAAACGTATTCGTTTATACTCTGGATATGCATATGACCTGTGAGAATGAATTTCACTCCGTTATCAGCAAGAAGTGATGCCGTTCTGCGCCAATTTTTAAGCTTCGCATCCCCTACTAAATCAAAAACGGGAACTGACGGAATCAGCGGATAATGGCACATCACAAAAACGGAGCATCCGTCTTTTTTCGCCTCGTCAAGCTGAATTTTTATCCAACCTTCAAGCCTTTCATCAACCTCACCCTTGGGGTTGCCTTCACTGTCGCAATTGATTGCAAGAAGTCTTATCTTCGGAGCAATCTCCGCAACGTAAGAAAGCGTTGAATCATCAACCGCAATCGCTTGCGAATAACCGTAATCTTTATAAAACTCACGAAGAGAAGCAAACGGAGTTCCCTCAACGTCAAGCACGTTATCACCAACGTATGCCCTTGACGTTTCACCGTAATCGTGACCTGCGGTGATGGCGAAAATCTTTTTGCCTGAATCTTTGAGTTTATCAAGCTCTTTTATGAAGCTTTTGTGGCTTTCAATCTCACCGTTTTTAGAAAGGTCGCCCGGAATGAGCACAAGATCAACCGAGTTATCGGCAGCAATTTCATCAAAAGTTGCCCTGACGATATCCCTGCTTTCAGCCATAAAATACTGCTCTCTTTTCATATACTCATCATATGCCGCACCCTCACAGCCGAGAGACGGCTCAAAATAATGAGTATCCGTTACAAGATAAAAACTTACAGAATTCATAAAATCTCCAATTATTTTACTGTTAACAATTATATTATCATAAAATATATACCAATTTCAACTAAAGAAACAATGTTTTTTAATATTTTTTTGTAAAATTTAACTGTCTGATAATTTAAAAAAGCTCCCGAAGCCCAGATGAGCCTCGGGAGTGTTTTTTATTTCAGATATTCCGTGTACTGATAATGTCTTACGTAGTCCACAACAAATTCGGCAGGCCAGTTTTCTTCAGGAGTTTTGTCAATTTCGCCCGTACCGTGTCTGTCGGAATGCTGAATACCG
>JAGBUT010000127.1 GCA_017630695.1 Clostridia bacterium | reverse complement strand
CATTCTGGACTGTCAACACAATTGAAGATGCAAAGATGCTCTACGATATGGGTGTTCGTTATATGGAGACCGACACACTCTGCTACTAATCTGACAAAACAAAATGCGCAGCGGCTGAAATCAACCGCTGCGCTTCTTTTTTATTGTTGGAATCGGCTGAGGAACGCTTTTGTTCGCTCGTTTTGAGGATTCATGATAACCTGCTCGGGTGTACCCTGCTCCGCAATAACGCCGTCATCCATAAAGATGATATAATCCGAAACGTCTCTTGCGAACGACATTTCGTGAGTAACGATTACCATCGTCATATTATCAGCCGCAAGGCCTTTGATAACCTTGAGGATTTCGCCCGTTAATTCGGGGTCGAGAGCCGATGTCGGCTCGTCGAAGAAGAGGATATCAGGCTTCATTGCAAGAGCTCTTGCAATCGAAACTCTCTGTTGCTGACCACCCGAAAGCTCGCAGGGATAGGCATCTCTTTTCTCTGCAAGACCAACCTTGCGGAGAAGCTCCATTCCTTCGGCTTCAATCTCTTCAATAATCGCCTTCTTGTTCGCCTTGTAATCGGGTCTGTCCTTTGCGTGGAGCTTGACAGCAAGTGTCACGTTTTCAAGCACGCTGTACTGCGGAAAGAGATTAAAGGACTGGAAAACAAGACCGACTGAAAGACGCGCCTTACGGATTTCATCTTTGGTGAATTTATGCTGATTTTCGCTATCAAAAACAACGTTACCGTTAACAACAATTTTACCTTCATCGGCAGTTTCAAGCGAAGTTATGCAACGCAGAAGCGTTGTTTTGCCGCTACCTGATGAGCCGATAATTGAAAGCACGGAGCCTTCCTCGAGAGAAAAGCCGATACCGTTGAGAACGTGGTTGCTTCCGAAACTCTTATGAACGTTTGTGACTTCAAGTATTGCCATTGCCGCACCTTAACCTTTGTAATAGTCAAGCTTCTTCTCAATCCAACCAAAGAGAAGTGTAAGTCCGCCGCAAAAGACGAGGAAATACACCGCGGTATAGAAAAGAGGCCAAATAACGCCTTTTCTTGAAAAGCGTTCAGCCGCCATCAGAATCTCTGAAACAGCTATAACTCTTGCAAGAGATGTATCCTTGACAAGGGTGATGATTTCGTTGCTCATCGGAGGTACAACACGCTTGACAACCTGCATAAGAATAACCTTAAAGAAAGTTTGTCCCTTTGTCATACCGAGCACCTGACAAGCCTCGTACTGACCCTTGGGTATGCTCTCGATACCGCCTCTGTAAATTTCCGAAAAATATGCGGAATAGTTGATAACAAAAGCGATGAGAGCCGCTGTCATTCTATCCTGCATCGGGACGTTAAAGATAAGTCCCGGCACGTAGAAAACAACGAAAAGCTGAAGCATAAGGGGAGTTCCTCTGATAACCCAGACAAACAGCCTTGTCAGATATTTAAGAGGGCGGAATTTTGACATCGAGCCAAAGGTGATAATCAGACCGAGAGGCAACGCAAAAAGAAGCGTTGATGAAAAAAGTCTGATATTTTCCCAAAGTCCGTCAAGCAGAGATATCGAAACCTCTGCAAACTCCGAGTTCAAGAAGCCGCCCTGCGCAGCATTAAGCAAAATTTCTGTCATTTATATCTTCCTGTAATTCTAATTATTTTGCGATAAGTTCGTTTTCAAGCTTATATTTTGCAGCGATGCTCTGAAGAGTACCGTCAGCAACAAGCTCTGTGATCGCGGCGTTAACCTTTGCTGTCATATCGCTGCCCTTACGGAATGCGATACCGTACTGTTCGTCGTTGCCAAGTTCAAATGTTGCGCTTTCAACAACAACGAGATCAGCATAGTCTGTGCCTTCACCAATTGAACCGAGAGCTGTGATATAGTCGATAACGCAACCGTCGGATGTGCCTGCAGCAACTTCCATAAGAGCAGCAGCCATATCTTCAACCTCAACAAACTCTGCGTTTGCAAAGTATGCATCGTTTTCGATAACGTTTGCACCTGCAGAGCCGCCTTCAGCAGCGATCTTGAGACCATCGATTGATGTGAATGCAGCAGCCTTGTCAGCCTTCATGATAAGAACCTGCTTGTTCTGCATATAAGGAGTGGAGATCGACATATTTTCGAGTCTTTCAGCGTCGATTGTCATACCGTTCCAGATGCAGTCGATTGTTTTGCCGTTAAGCTCTGTTTCTTTAGCTGCCCAGTTGATTTCCTGGAACTTTGCTGTAACACCAAGCTTATCGCAAACAGCCTTTGCAAATTCGGTTTCAAAGCCAATAAGTTCGTTGTTTGCATCGTAGTAGTTCATGGGAGCGAAAATTGTGATACCGATGATCATTTCGCCCTTTTCAGTGATGTATTCAGCATCTGTCTGTTCAGCATTGTTGCCGCCGCAAGCGCCGAGAACAAATACCATTGAAAGTGCGAGGAGAAGTGCAAGAATTTTCTTCATAAATATAACTCCTTTTCAGCCGTAAATGGCTTTTATTGTGTTAATACATTATCATACTAAAGCAGAAAAGTCAACCGAAATCACTCTTTTCGTCATTTTTACATATAATAATTAAAATAATACATTTAATTTGTTTGCACTGCAGACAAAAACCGATTGACAATGCAGGTAAAATCTGTTAGAATAGCAGAGCTGAAAACAGAATACGGAGAGTTGTCCGAGAGGTCGAAGGTGCAGCACTCGAAATGCTGTGTGGGGAAACTCACCTAGGGTTCGAATCCCTAACTCTCCGCCAGATTTAAGAGCATAGCAACTGATGTTGCTATGCTCTTAAAATTTACAAAAGTGAGTTCGGGATTCGAAAGGGCGAAAAGAAAACACTTCGGTGAAGTGTTTTCCGCCCGTCGTGCCGCTAAGCGATAAAAAATTCAGAAGCGATTGCCAAAAGTCGAGCACTATAAGAAAAAATCTGCATACACCCTGACTCTCTGCAAACAGAAACCGCAGTTAATACAATCGTACCAACTGCGGTATTGTTATTCAGCTATCTAAAGCCCTTGTATATCAGTACTTCCCAAAACAGTGTTATCATTTTTTGAATATGATTTTCAGCAATCTTTTTGGATGCTTAATGTAACCTAAAATCTTTTTCTTTACTGCTTTCTGCGCCTTTTTTCGTTGTTCATTTTTTGCTATACTTTCAGCTGTTTTTTTGAGTTTTTTATAATTATGAGTTTTTGATAATTCTTGTAGTACCCTGTACAATCTGCGCAGTTCGAAATCCCTTAACGGTATATGTTCAAGTTTGTGTTCCCAAATAAAATTCTCACAAAAATAATCATAACTTAGCACAGAATAGTGTCCGATTACTGCATACATCCAATATAAAAGCATTCGTTTGGTTTGAATTACACATATTTTTTTATTATAGTCATCAACCAATACATCAAAAATATATTTTGACCCTTCAAGCGATTTTTTTACTCTTTTTTCTTTTGGCGCATTTGTTGCTGATGCATCGTGCACTCTGTAAAAATAAGCCAGAACTCCAGATTGTGTTGTTTTGGGATTGTGGATTAATGTCTGATAATTAAAAACTCCGTCTTCACCATAGTGAACGCCTTCTAAAAACATAATATTGTTTTTTATCAAATATTCCCGCTTGTAGAGTGTTCTTGTCGCCATAACCTCTTTATATGGTACATTAGATTTCAATTCACCATTTTCAAGCCGACATTTCACTTCCTCTAAAGATAATTCGTTATGGAAGGAAAATGACTCCAATTTAACCCTATCCGAATTTTGGTTTTCGGTAATTTTTTTTAGGCTTCCCAAAATATTAGGGGCAATAAAATCGTCAGCATCAACAAACCATACATATTTGCCGCACGAGAGACTTATGCCCATGTTTCGGGCCGAACTTACTCCTTTATTTTCTTTATGATAAACAAATATATTGCTATGATTTTGGGCTATTTCATCAAGAATGTCCTCTGAACCATTATCCGATCCGTCATCAATGATGATTATTTCATAATCATCGGTAGGTATATCTTGATTCAAAAAAGAATCGACGCATTGATTTATATATAAAAAAGAATTGTAAACCGGTACAACTATACTGAGAAATTTTTCTTTATCACTATTGTTCATCGTTAACACTCTCCTCAATGTAAAATATAAAAATTCGTTTAGAATAATCAAAATGCTTAATGTCTATATAGAAACTGAAATTATTTTAGTTAAAAAAACAAAAAAAGTCAATATCTTCACACTGCAACGATATAAATTAAAACATGTTGGTTGTATTGTTTAACATACCATTAGCCAGAAAAGATACCGCAGTTGATACAATCGTACCAACTGCGGTATCTTTTGTGATTTAACTTTCTATTCTATAAGAAAAAGGTCTAATGTAATTATACATAATACTGTCTTCATATCGTTCTTTTACAAGGTCATCCAAAGCTTTGTGAATTTTTTAGTTTTTTCGCATTGCTTTGTCAAAGCTTTATCCAATGATAACATAAATTTGTACGGCTTATAAACAGGTTTTTGATTTCTGTTTGCTGCCGAGGCACTTTATTGACTTTGTTTTTTTGCGTGCTATAATTCTAATATAGTTTGTTGAATAAAAAGGGGTTGTTTAATATGGATGAACGCATGTGTGCGTTATGCGGCAGTAAAGAAGGTCTTGAAGAGGTGACTATTGCAAGAAAGAAGATGTTTGTTTGTGAGTCTTGTTTTAACGATGCTATCGATGCTAACCAAGAATCTGCCGGTTTGGAACAAGAGTCGGAATGGAACGATGAATCAAAAAACAAATTGTTTAAAGATGTGTCGGATACGGGTCGTACTAGGGTTATAAACAAAGATGAATCCCTTAACTGGACACAGATATTCAAAATTGTAAATTTTATTATGCTTGCCGTTTTTGTTTTAGCAGGAATAGTTTTCGGTGTAATACTGTTTGAGGATTTTTTAGGCGACGGAGGATTTTTTATCGGCGCTCTTGTCGGAGCTGTCGTTGGTACACTTGTCGGCATGGCATTTGTATCATTTTCAATGGTAATTGTTGAAATATCACAAAAACTTACCGCAATTCTCGAAGAACTCAAAATTGCTAACAAGAAGAAATAATCCGTAGCTGATGCTATACGGATATGATATTGAGAAAAGCCGTTTTTTACACAAACACACCGCAGTTAATACAATCGTACCAACTGCGGTTTCTAAATTTATGTATTATTAGTCATCAAAGATTCAAGGTTGCGGCAGAGACATATGCGCCTGCACCTGAATGGCTTCCTGTTGAAAGTGCATCCGATAAGCCTCTCATCGCCAACAGTTCTTGTTGACGAGCTTCGCTAGCTTTATTCATATAAGCTATCTTCGATGCGCCAACGTAACGGTCTGCCAGCTTATTATAATAATCAAACGGCTCTGTGATTGTCTCGCCCGTTGTCAGATTATGGAGCGTGGTAACAGAGTAATTATTAACAATTTTATATGACACGTATGTAATAACGCAAACGTCACCGTTTGAAGACGTATACTTAATTACGTATGCACCGTTACCAACAGCGCTTGAATACTCACGTCTGACTCTGCGGAAATCATTTCCTGCGAGATATGAATACTCTTCGGCGCTTATGTTTCCGCCGCAAATTGAGCAAGTTCCGTCTGATTTCAATTTGTGACCGCTTGCAGAACCTTCAGTTTCACCGCAGACACTGCACTTTTTGGGTTCAGAGCAGGTAGCATCAATCCAGCTGTGTCCGTTTGCAGAGCCTTCGGTTTCACCGCAAGAGCTGCATTTTTTAGGTTCAGTGCAAGTTGCATCTTTCCAACGGTGGTCAGCAGGCGAACCCTCTGTTGCGCCACAAGTTTCGCAGGTTTTGGGAGTTGAGCAGGTTTTTTCTTTCCATTCGTGGGTGTGCTCGGTTGTAGTTTCTTCAGTTGTTGTTTCAATCACAGCTTCTGTTGAATCAACAACCTCGCTCTGACCAACCGCCTGTGTGGTGGTTTCATCTTCTGTTGTGTTTTTGCAAGCGCATAAAGATAAACACATTGCAAAAGCAAGGATAAACGCAAGTAACTTTTTCATTTTCTGCCTCCTAAAAAACAATTTTTATAAGTTTACCATATACGGCAATTTCTGTCAAACTACACTTTTATAAATTTACAAACCCACAGACACTATTGACAAAGCCGAAGTATTCCTTTACAATTCAAATTAAAGTATCGGTTGTGATTTTTTCACAGCCGCAATCATCTAAATTTATTTTCGGAGGTACTTATGAAATTCTGTTCAAATTGCGGCGCACAGTGTGTAGACGAAGCTATTATTTGCATCACCTGCGGCACATCTTTTAACGAACCCGTTAATCAACCCGCCGCCGGCTCCAAGCCGCTTAAAGTTAACGCTAACGCAAACGAAAACAAGAACGTAATAGCCGATTTCGTTTTTAAGCTCACGTTGATTCTTTATGCTGCATCCTCGTTCCTCTCCATTATATATGCAGGTTGCTGGACAAGTTTTTCAAGCAAATACGTTTATTTTTATTTGGATGAGGTTTTCCTTGTAATTTCCACTATTATCGCTGTACCCGTTTTCGTTTCGGGAATCATCAGCTTCCTTTCAGGAATATCTCAGAAGGATAATCTCAACGTTAAACTTTCAGGAGCGCTCCGTTTGATAACGTCTGTTCTGGTTGCACTTGTAACCGTTTTAGCTCTTGCAGAACATTTATAATTCATATAAATCTCTGATGCTTCTGACAGCGTCAGAGATTTTTATCTTGTTAAATTGATAATCATAATGTATAATCAAAGCATCAAAACTCCGAGGTAATGCTATGAAAAATCTTTCAACAGAAAAAATCCTGAATGCCGATTTCAGAATATGTGCAACTCCGTTGCTCAAGCCGTGGGGAGGCTCTATTGTTGTTGCCGACCCCTCATTGCTTACGCCCGATATCGCTCACGACGGCAAATGGCATATGTTTTTTCACACCACCTTTGGTGTTTATCACGCAGAAAGTAAAAACGGTATCAACTTCGATATGCCTCAAAAAATCACAAACCGAGCTATGCGCCCGAATATCAATTATATTGACGGCAGATATTACCTCTTCTATGAGAGAACACGTCCGCTGATTATGAATGCTCTCAATGTTATAAACGTGGCAAAGTGGAATTCCGAAATCTACGTTACCGAAAGCACCGACCTCAAAGAATGGTCAACACCGACACCCGTTATCACCAACACACGTGACTATGAAAAAAGCGAAAGAGGAACGTCAATTTCGAACCCGTATCTTCTGCAGGAAAACGGAGTTAACCGCCTTTACTACTCCTGCGGCCTGACTTACATAAAGGATTGCGGTTTCTGCGAGCCGACCTATATCAGCTATGCAACCAGCAACCGCATTGCCGACGGTTATCTTTCTGCACAAAAGCCGATTATTTCACCTGATAAAACCGACCCCTATCTCAATCTCTGCAGCGGCTGCCTCAAGGTTTACAGAATGAGCGACGGCTATATCGGAATTCAGAACGGACTTTACGAAAAGGACGGCAAAAGTCACTCCGCAATCATTCTGCTGACCTCCGACGACGGACTGAATTTTAAATTTGCAAAGCTGTTGATTGAGCCGCAGGTCGTTGACGGCAACAACTGGATGAAGCAGTTTGTCTATGCGAGTCACCTTGTCAGATACGGCAATAAACTTCGCATATATTTCAACGCAAGAAACGTTGCAAACCCGATTCTCGGCAGAGAATGTATCGGATATGCCGAAGCAGAAATATAAACAAAAACGGATGTGTCGAATTGACACATCCGTTTTTTTTGCAATTATTTAAGAATCTTGAGTGCGCCCGTGGGACAAACCTCAACGCACTTGCCACAGGTTTTGCAGACCTCAATCTTATCGCTACCCTCAAATTCGGGTTTGATAACCGTCTTGAAGCCTCTGCCTACAAGACCGAGAATACTTTCGCCTACATCCTCTTTACAAGTTCTTACACAGAGATTGCAAAGAATACATTTACCCTGGTCGCGCTCGATGGTTACAAGCTTCGTTTCTTTGAAGCTCTCATGAATGGCACCTGCGAGTCTTTCGGGAGCAATAGGCTCCTCGTTAGCGTAGCGGATGAGTTTGCACTCCTTGAAATCGTGGCAACCACATTCAAGGCAACGCTTTGCCTCGCCTCTTGCCTGCTCTTCGGTGAATCCGTTGAGAATTGCTTCGAAGTTGTTGCGGCGATATTCGGGAGCTTTGACAGACATAACTGCTCTTGCCTTCTTTTCTCTGTCAGCAAGCATTTCTGCCGTGATTTCTTTCTTTGAATAGTAAGGCTCGGGGAAATCCATAGGCATACCGAGAAGATATGCATTGATCGCTCTTGCCGCTTCGTTTGCTTCGGCAATTGCATCGATTGCGATTGATGCACCGTTGTTTGTGGCATCGCCTGCGGCAAACACACCTTCTACGTTGGTAAGGCAGGTTGATTTTGCGGCAACGATTGTGCCCCATTTTGTAAGCTCGATTTCCTCAAGACCCGAGGGTGAGCACTTCTGACCGATAGCGGAAATAACGGTGTCAACGTCAATCGTTTTGAATTCGCCTTCAACGGGTACGGGCTTTCTTCTGCCCGATGCATCAGGCTCGCCGAGTTCCATAATCTGAAGTCTGATTGAGCTGACCTTGCCGTTTTCACCGATGATTTCGTCGGGGTTGGTAAGGAAGAGGAATTCAACGCCCTCTTCGATTGCCTCTTCGATTTCTATATCCTCTGCAGGAGCTTCTGCTCTTGTGCGTCGGTAAATGACGTAAACGTTTTCTGCTCCGCACCTTACCGCTGTGCGACAAGCATCCATAGCGGTGTTACCGCCACCTACAACAGCAACGTTTTTGCCGATTTCAGGGCGGTTACCCATATTGACTTCTCGGAGGAAATCAATACCGCTGAGCACACCTTCGAGCTCCTCACCGACACAGCCTATGCGACTGCCTTTCCACGCACCGATTGTTATGAGAACGGCATCTGCACCGTTTTTGATTTCGTCAAAAGAAATATCCTTGCCGACCTTGACGTTGTTTTTCATTTCAACACCAAGTTTTGCAATAGCGTCAACCTCTTTGGCAAGAACAGCCTTGGGCAGACGGTATTCGGGGATACCGTAGCGAAGCATACCGCCCATTTCAGGCATTGCTTCATATATTGTAACCTCGTGACCTGAAAGACGAAGATAATATGCCGCTGTCAGACCTACAGGACCGCCACCGATAATTGCAACCTTTTTTCCCGTTGCTTCATCGGGTGTTGCGGTATAAGGGTTATCCGATGCAAGGTCATTATCTGCCGCAAAAGCCTTGAGGTATGCAACCGAGAGAGGCTCTTCAACCAGTCTGCGGCGGCAATTACTTTCGCAGGGATGAGGACACACTCTGCCTATTGACGCAGGAATCGGAATCTTTTCTTTGATAATTTTAACGGCTTCTTTATCGTCACCGTTTGCGATTGCCTTGAGATATCCCTGAATATCAGTGTGTGCAGGGCAATTGAGTGAGCAAGGTGCAACACAGTCACCGCTGTGGTCACTCATAATAAGCTCAAGAGCAATTTTTCTCGCTTTCTTTACTCTGGGAGTGTTTGTGCTGAGCACCATACCATCCTGAGCAATGGTTGCGCACGCACGCATAAGCTTGGGGCTGTTTTCCGCCTCAACAAGACAAAGACCGCAAGCACCGTAGAGTTTGAGTTTGCCGTTGTAGCAAAGGTTGGGGATTTCAATGCCGTTTCTTGCGGCAATATTAAGAACGGTTTCTCCCTTTTCGCCGATAAGTCCACGGCCGTTTACGGTAATTTTAATCTGTTCCATTTTCTTCCCCTCCTTATTCTACAATGATTGCCCCGAAGCGGCAGGAATTTACACACTGACCGCAGCGGATACACGCATCGGAATCGATGATATGAGCCTGCTTGACTTCACCGCTGATGGCGTGAGCAGGGCATTTCTTTGCACAGAGTGTGCATCCCTTACACTTATCTGCGTCAATAGAATATGTGAGAAGGTCAACGCATTCCTTTGCAGGACATTTCTTCTCTCTGATATGTGCTTCGTATTCGTTTCTGAAATATCTGATAGTTGTAAGCACGGGATTGGGAGCCGTCTGACCGAGACCGCAGAGAGCGCCGTCCTTGACTGCCT
>JAGBUT010000126.1 GCA_017630695.1 Clostridia bacterium | reverse complement strand
TTCCGAAAACAAGATTAATCTTCTCGGCCATTCTTTCGGCGGAGCGACAATCAGAGTTTTTGCAACGCTGATGGCAAAAGGAAACGAAGCCGAAATCAGTGCAACCGACCCAAGCGATATTTCACCGTTTTTCACTGGCGGCAAGGCTGACTGGATTTATTCCCTGACCTCCCTTGCGGCACCTCATAACGGCACAACGGCTTACGGCCTTGAAAACTCAATGCCCGACAATTCAGACAGTGCCGCTTACGATATGTTCATTGACCACGCACTTAAGCTCAACAGTGAAATGGTTACCGACGAAAACACTTATTATTTCTCCATTCCCTGCTCGGCAACAAACAGAAACAGCGACGGCACCTACAGTTCCGATAAAAGCCTTATGGAATCGATGTTCCGAGGTGATGGAAATGAACTCGGCAGTCTGAAAGGAACAACCGAGGGCGGTTACGTTGTTGACGAAAGATGGTTTGAAAACGACGGGCTTGTAAATACTTTTTCCGCTTCAGCACCGTCAAGCGCACCCTCAAAGGCGTTTGACGAAAACGAAATCACCGCAGGTGTTTGGAATATAATGCCCGTTTACCGCGGAGACCATATGTCACTGCAGGGCGGTTTCTTCAAAGTCAATACAGACGTGCTCCGACTTTATACCGAGCATTTCGATATGATTAACCGTCTGTGATAAAATAAACCTGCAAAGGTCCGGATTGATTTCCGGACCTTTTCTTTTTTATATAGCAGTAGAAATTCCGCTTAACATATGATATAATCGATTTATAATCATATATGGGAGGACCCGAAATGACGGTTAAAGAGTATCTCGAACTCATCGATAAAGTCATCGAAAACGGAAAATACAAAGCTGATTGGGCTTCGCTTTCGCATCACAAGATGCCCGAATGGTATATGCACGATAAGCTCGGCGTTTTCATTCATTGGGGTATATATTCCGTCCCTGCTTACGGCAACGAATGGTATTCGAGAGCGATGTATGACCCTGCTTGCAGAGAATTCGAGCATCACAGAAAAACCTACGGCGAGCAGAAGGATTTCGGCTACAAGGATTTTATCCCGATGTTCAGAGCAGAAGAATTCGACGCCGAAAAATGGGTTTCTCTTTTCAAAAAGGCAGGTATGAAATACGTTATGCCCGTTGCCGAGCATCACGACGGCTTTGCGATGTACGAAACTCAGTTAAACCGCTGGAACGCAAAGAATATGGGGCCCTGCAGAGACGTTGTCGGCGAGCTTAAGGCAGAATGCGAAAAGCAAGGATTGACCCTCTGCGCATCGACCCACCGTGCAGAGCACTATTTCTTTATGAATATGGGCAGAACCTTTGAAAGCGACGTTAACGATGAAGCTTTCAGAGATTTTTACGGTCCTGCCGTTTACTGCAAGGAATTCCACTCTCACGATTTGCATAAATATACCGCCGACACCTATTCACCCGGTGCATCGGAGGAATGGCTCGGGGATTGGCTCGCACGCACCTGCGAACTGATTGACAGATATCAGCCGTCGGTTCTCTATTTCGATTGGTGGATTCACAATCACAGCTTCAAGCCGTATCTGAAAAAGCTTGCGGCTTATTACTATAACCGTGCCGAAGAATGGGGTAAAGAGGTCACAATCAACTATAAGCACGAGGCATTCCCCCCGACGGTTGCAACGTTCGACGTTGAGAGGGGCGCTCTTTCGGGAATTTCGCCCTCATATTGGCAGACGGACACTGCCATCGGCAAATGCTCGTGGGGTTACACAACTGATAACCGCTACAAAAGCTCCCGTCAGGTCATCTGCGATCTCGTTGACATTGTTTCCAAGAACGGCAATCTGCTGATAAATATCGGTCCTAAGTCCGACGGCACAATCACCGATGAAGAAACCGCCGTTTTGCTTGATATGGGCAAGTGGCTTGAAATCAACGGCGAAGGAATCTACGGCACGACCTTCTGGAAGCAATTCGGCGAAGGCGACGTCAACACCGAGGGCGGTTATTTTTCCGACGGCGACGAAAAACAGTTCACCGAAAAGGATTTCAGATTCACATATAAGAACGGATCACTTTACGTCTTCCAGATGAGACCGTCGCAAACGGCTGAAATCAAAACTCTCGCAAAACATAATCCGCACGATTACCTCATCGAAAGCGTCGAGCTTCTCGGATGCGATGAAGAAATAAGCTTCACGAGAGACGGGGACGCTCTCAAGATAAAACATAACTGCGATTTTGCAAACGGTCTGCCGATTTGCTATAAAATCGCAATAGGATGACCGGGAGAACATAAATATGGAAAACAGAAAAATCAGATTCGGCATTGTCGGTACAGGCACGATTGCTCACCGTTTTGCCGAAGCAATCAGAAACACTTACAACGCCGAGCTTGTTGCGGTTGCATCAAGAACAAAAGAAAACGCCGAAAAATTCGGCGATGAATTCGACATTCCCGTACGTTTCGACAGCTATGAAAAAATGGCAGAGTCCGACGTTATCGATGCGGCTTATATCGCCGTCCCCCATTCGGGTCACATCGGCTGCTCCTGTCTGATGATGAATAACGGTAAGCACGTGCTTTGCGAAAAGCCGATGGCGGTCAACACCGCAGAGGCAGAGGAAATGTTCCGCTGTGCCGAGAAAAACGGCGTACTTCTTATGGAAGCAATGTGGGCAAGGCTTGTGCCCGGCACACTGAAAATGCTCGAGCTTGTTGAAAGCGGTCTGCTCGGCGATATTCTCGGAGTTGAGGGCAAATTCTGCTACACAATGGACGAGGATGAAATGGACCATCACGTTTTCAAGCCCGAAAACGGCGGAGGCTCACTGCTCGACGTCGGCGTTTACGGACTCAACTTCGCTCAGTGGTATCTCGGAAAAGACGTTACGGAAATCAATGCACAGTCCGATATATATAACGGCGTTGACAGCCATACCTGCGCATTGCTCAAATACAGAAGCGGCGCAATTGCCGACATTTCAAGTGCAATTCTTTTGAGAAAGCCCAACGAAGGCTACGTTTACGGCACAAAAGGCTTTGCACATCTTCGAAGATTCTATGCTCCGCAGGAAATTGAGATTGTTCTCAACAACGGAGAAAATCAAACAATCCCCACTCCCTATGCAGGCAACGGCTTTGAGGAGCAGATTATCCATTTCAGCGACTGCGTTATCAACGGATTGAAGGAAAGCCCGATTATCACGCACGAGCAGACCCTTTTCATCACCCGACAGATGGATGAAATCAGAAAAATGACGGGTATTGTTTATCCGCAGGACAAAAATTAAACGCAAATTCAGGCACCGAGTTTTTCTTGGTGCCTTTTATTTTTATAAAAATATTAAATATTTAAAATTTCGGTTTACATACGCAATATATTTGTTGTATTATATAAAGTGATAAAATATGTTTGAAAGGACGTGGAGAAAACGGAAAACAGATTTTCTCGCAGCGAAATGCTTTTCGGTGCCGACTCAACGAAAAAACTTGCCGAGTGCAAGGTTATTCTTTTCGGTCTGGGCGGTGTCGGTTCATATACCGCAGAGGCTCTCGCAAGAGCAGGTATCGGCAGCATCACCGTTGTTGACAGCGACTGCGTTGCGCCCTCAAATATAAACCGTCA
>JAGBUT010000125.1 GCA_017630695.1 Clostridia bacterium | reverse complement strand
GCAATCACCGTTCTCGGTGATGTTTCCGTTGCTGTTGCAGAGTTCCCTCAGTTCAAAATTGATACGGATAATGCTGATATCAAAATCCACTATAACAATGCAACCGTTAAAGTTAAAATCAATCAGAACGGTATTATTGAAAAGGGTACTTGGGAATACGTTTCAAGCGTAGATATCAAAAATCTTGCCCTTAATTTCAAAGACGGCAAATTGAATGACCTTGTTATCAAAAAGGCAAAGGCTGACGTTAACTACAAGATAGTTCTCGGTGGCGAATTTTAAAAAGTAAATCGTAAAAAGCTCTGCAGAGGATTTTCTGCAGAGTTTTTTTATTTATAAATTACACTTGTTTATTGTGATAAAGATGATATAATGAAAGTCAGTGAGAAATAAAAATGATATGGAGGAGCAGTGAATATGAAAACAAAACTTTCTTCCGAATGGATTTATAAATTTTATCAGGAGCTTGAAAAAAACGGGGTTGAAAATCACGCTCTGCTGATTGAACAGGGTGGCGAAATCCTTTTTGAGGAGTACGCCGCACCGTACAGTGCCGATATGCCTCACACCTTGTTCTCTGTTACGAAATCAATTGTTTCAACCGCCGTCGGTTTTGCGATCGAAGAGGGTCTTTTCACTCTTGATTCAAGAATTCTGCCTTTCTTTATCGAATATATGCCCTGCGAGAGCGATGAGTGGAATAACGTCAGCGTTCGTTCGCTCATAACGATGAAAAGCAACAAGCAATTCAGCTTTACGCAGGATATGACTGACGATTACGTTGATATTTTTATGAAAGCTCCGTTCCGCAAAAAGGACAGAGGTTTTTTATACAGCAACAACGACGTTCACGTTGCGGCGGCTCTTATTCAGAAGCTGACGGGTATGAGTCTTGCGGATTATCTTATGCCCCGTCTTTTTGAACCTCTCGGAATTGAAAAACCGCAGTGGGAAACCGACGCGAGGGGCGATTGCATCGGCGGTACGGGTGCTTACCTGACCGCACGCGATCTTGCAAAAATCTGCCGTTGCTATGCAAACGGTGGTGTTTATAACGGCAAACAGGTTATTCCCGAAAGCTGGACAAGAGAAGCAACGAAGCTTCAGGTGCCTCTTTCAGGCAGAGAAAACGAGGATGGCTACGGCTATCTTTTCTGGACCCAAAACGATACGTTCAGCATGAACGGTATGTTCGGCCAGATTGTTACTTATTTTCCGAAATATGATGCGGTTGTTGTCAGCCTTAACTGTATTGTCGGCGACAGCGTTCACAATTCCCTTATCAGAAACACTCTTACAAAAGCGTTTGAGAATCCCTCTTGTTCAGAATGGGATGAAAAACTTGCAGAGTATCTTGCAGGCAGAGGAATGAAACCCATTGTCTGCGAAGCGCTCCCCGAAATTCCCACGGGCAAAGCTTTTTATCTCACACCTGCGTGTGATGCGGTTGCAAAATTAGTGTTCCCGGTAAGCCTTATTCCGCGTTCACTCACTTGCAGCTTTGCAACAAGACCTAAAGAAAATCTCAACAGACTCTCTTTTGAAAAAACCGACGACGTACTTACCGTCAGATGGTTCGAAGAGGGTGACGAGGTTGTCATCAACTGCGGTCTTGACGGTGAGGCACGTCTTTCCGAATGCAGCATAAAGGGTTATAAATACGTTATCTGGGCATATGCATATATCGAAAACGGTGTTCTCAAAGCGGTTGTTAAGCCCTTGAACACTCTTGCAACGCAGTATCTCACTTTCGGTTTTGCAGAAAATGAGGTTCAGATTCAGTTCAAAGGTACTCCGAGTTTCACCGAGTTTATCGGTAAGAATGCAACGGAAAGCTCTATAGTCAAAAACAGCGGAATATTCAGGGGCGCTATGGAGAAAACCGTCAGAGTGATGCTTGAAGCACTCGAAAATCCGCTGATATTCAAAGCAAAATGAGGAATTTTTTATGAGAAAATGGAGCTTCTATACGTCAAAAGAAATCAAGCCGAGAGGCTGGCTCAAAAAACAGCTTGAAATTCAGGCTCTTGGTCTTAGCGGTAATCTTGACATCATCTGGCCTGACGTCAAAAACAGCTCTTGGATAGGCGGTGATAAAGAGGGCTGGGAGAGAGTTCCCTATTGGCTTGACGGATTCATCCCTCTGGCATATCTGCTTGACGATAAGGATATGATAACGAGAGCAAAAAAATATATCGATGCCATACTTTCATTTCAGAAGCCTGACGGCTGGATTTGTCCCTGCGACGACGATAAGAGAGAAACTTATGACACTTGGGCTGTGCTTCTGATAGCCAAAACTCTTGTTGTTTATTATGAATGCTCGGGAGATGAGAGAATCCCCGACGTTGTTTATAACGTTCTCAAAAACTATTATGAGCTTTTGAAAGACGGTAAAATCCGCCTTTACGATTGGGGTAAAGCAAGATGGTTTGAGGGTTTTATAGCAATCGATTTCGCATATAAACGTTGCCGTGAGAGTTGGCTCAAAGACCTTGCGAAAATTCTCAAAGAGCAGGGTCTGGATTATAACGAGTCAATTCCTCTCTGGAAAAAACCGCTTAACAAATGGAGATTTGAAACCCACATTGTAAACATAGGTATGATGCTTAAAAGCGAGGCGGTTTCCTGCGAAATTCTCGGTGAAGAATATACCGACAATGCTGAAATGCTTCACGGCGTTCTTGAAGAATATAACGGTACGCCCGTCGGTCTGTTTACGGGTGACGAGTGCCTTTCGGGGTTGAGTCCCATTCAGGGCACGGAGCTTTGTGCCGTTGCGGAGCAGATGTATTCATACGAACATCTTTTTGCTTATTCAGGCGAAAACAAGTGGGCTGAAAGGCTTGAGCTCCTCGCTTTCAACGCACTCCCTGCCACAATCAGCGACGATATGTGGACTCATCAGTATGACCAGCTCAGCAATCAGATTGCGTGTGTCAGATTCCCTGCAAAGCCGATTTTCAGAACGAACGGCGGAGAATCGCATCTTTTCGGTCTTGAGCCGAATTACGGCTGCTGCACTGCAAATTTCAATCAGGCGTGGCCGAAATTTGCTCTTTCTGCTTTTATGTGTGACGGTGACAGCATAATAAACGTTTTGCCCGTTCCCTCCGAGCTTAAAACGGATAACGAGCATATCGTTGTTGAAACGAATTATCCTTTTGAAAACAGTTTCAGATACACCCTTGAAGTCAAGAATGCAATAACCTTCAGAATCAGAATTCCCTCGTTTGCCGTTAATCTTAAAGTTAACGGAGAGGTAATAGATGATAAAGAGCTTTCTTTCGATTTGGTTGCAGATGAAAAGCTGAAATTTGACGTTTCATTTGACGTTAATCCGTGTTTTATCGACAGACCCCACGAGCTTAAAAGCGTAAAATGCGGTTCGCTTGTTTTCTCCGTGCCCGTAAAATTCAAAAAGAGAATGCTTGAATACGTGCGTGACGGAGTTGAACGCAGAATGCCTTACTGCGATTATGAGCTGATTCCCGTTTCGGATTGGAATTATGCCTATTGCTCCGATTCGCTTGAAATCTGCAGAAAAGGTGTCGGCGACGTTCCGTTTTCGTCATTTGAGCCTCCCGTAACACTTAAAACTGCGGTCAGAAAGATTGATTGGGGTTATGAGGACGGCTACGATACCGTCTGTGCAAAAATCCCCGAATCAAGAGAGCCGGTTGGCGATGAGCTTAAAATTGAGCTTTATCACTACGGTTGCGCAAAGCTCCGAATGACTGAAATCCCCAAAATATAACGAAAAAAAGCTGCCTTGCATCAAGCGAGACAGCTTTTGTTTTTTACCATCTGTTTTCTACGTATTCGCAGAAAGTGAAGAGATCTTTGATTTCAATTTTTGTTCCGTCGTCAAGTGTAACGTCACCGTTCCACCAGCCGAAAATCTGATGGCAGTTCATTCTGCCGATTTTAAGGTCAACGTCACTGTGATTGTCGAGGGTGGGCATCATCGTCATATTGAATCTGCCGTCCTCGGAAACAAATTTCCAAGGCTCGAGATATCTGTCCTTCGGGAATTTTTCAACGTCGATTGCACCGAATTTGTGTGCCTTGCCATCATAGAGGATGCAGGTTTCCGTTGCGTTGCTTTCATTACCGATTGCCCAGGTGATTTCAAAGCCTACAAGGTGTTTTTCGCCCTTTTCATCAGTAACGTACTGTGCGCCGTTGCCCCAGTACCATACCATCTTATGAATGGTGTTTACTCTGCCCCAGTCAAGAGCGCAGAAGGTGTTTTCCTTTGAGAATTCCCAGACCTGATCGCCCCATTTCAGAGTGCCGCCGCAGGGCATACAGAACTGCTTTGTGGTCATGAAATATTTTGTTTTATCCTCATCAAAGGGGAGGACAGTTGTTATGTTTTCAAGGCCGGGCATAATATCCATGCTTACGTTAGCCTCAAGCGGCTTGCCCTTATATGTCTGCTTATACCAAAGGGTTCTTTCGGTTTCCATTGTGTTGAAATCGAATTCGGCAGAGCCGATTTTATCCTTGAATCTGTTGGGAACGTCACCCTTTGCAGGCGGAACGTGTTTGTTTGCGCCAAGGAAATATTTCATTGCATCGATAATAACCTCGCCTGTTTTGAGGTTAACGAGCTTAAGACCGACGTAACCGCCGATGTTGATGTTGGCAAAGCTTATGAGAAGCTGATATTCTTCATTTGCAATGTTATAAAAATCCCATTCCTTACGGCTCGTAATGCCTGTCTTGACACGGTTACGATCATATTCGAAAACGTTGTGTCTTGCCCAGCCCTTTGCAAGGAGTTGCCGTCGGGAGCAAGAAGGGGAGTTTCCGCTGTGTATTCCGTTTGCTTTGAAGGCTCTTTCCATTCTGTAAAAGGCACGTAGGTTCTTTTAAGTTCTGTGCTCAATTCTCTTTCTCCTTTTTTACAACAATATCCAACATTATACCACAACTGACAAATAATTCAAGTATTGCGCAAAACAAAAAAGCAAAAGGCTTACACCAGCTCGGGTGTAAGCCTTTTGCTTATCTGTTAAGAAGATAAACAGCGAGATTTAGATATGCGGCGAAGGTAACCCACAGAAGATAGGGGATTTGCAGATATGCCGCAATCGGACTGATTTTTTTGAAGAGGATAATCATCGCAACAATAACGGCAATCAAAAGAAGAATCCAGATGAACGCAAAGAGAAACGCCTGCATATTGAAGAAAATAACGCTCCAAAGAAAATTAACCGCAAGATTAACTGCGTAAACAATCAACGCAAGGCGAACGGCATCGGGTTTTGCGTTTTTGCGAATATAAACGAGTGCCGCGCCGATTCCCATAAGAGTGAAAAGAATTGTCCACACAATCGGAAAAACCTGTGGAGGGGGAGAAAGCGGTGGTTGATTGAACGATGAATAGGCATCCATACCCGAATTCGTTACTGCGGCAGAAAGTCCGCCGACAGCAAGCGCGATGATAACGGAAATAATGTAGGGCTTATATTTTTTAAGCATTTTTGTCACCTCGGCTTTATTTTATGTTTTTGCAGAATGAAAAATACCGTGTTCGATTGTGTATTCTTTTATAAAAGAAAGATTGTTTGAACTTATAACCAAAAAACGCCCTTCAAAAATGTGCAATATTAATGAAAAATTTTTATGCGGTTGCAAAGTTGTTCATACTGTGTTAAAATTAACTGTATTATTTTTTTATTATATTATAGATAAGGAGAGATGATATGGCAACAGAGTCAAACGCAGCTGCTAAGACCGCTGTTCCGAGAGACCGACGTTACGTTGGCTCGAAGGAAACCTTTGCTTATATTCTTGACGACATCGCTCAAAGCTTTAACATCGGCAAATATGACGACGTTTTCAAGATGACCATTCTCAAAATCAGCCTCAATCTTCAGTCTTTTACAAACCTGATTATTGGTATCTGGGATATCATCAACGATTTGTTCCTTGCATCAATTGTTGACAGAACCCGTACCCGTTGGGGTAAGTTCAAGCCCTGGCTTGTAGTTTACGCTGTCCCCGGTGTTCTTATCACAGTCATCTACTGGGCATTACCTATGTTTTACGGAACTGCAGGTATCGGTGCCAATATCGGTAAATTCATTCCGTATTTCGTGCTGCAGATTTTCTCAAACCTTGCAGGTTCACTCATCGGCATTGTTCGTCAGGGTATGACCGCAACAATCACACCCAACATCATTGACAGAACAAGACTTATCACATCTGCAAACCTTCTTTCAGGTTTCGTTGAGAAGGCTCCCGAAATTCTTATGGGTCTTCTGATTGATATTTACATCAACAGCTCCTCAAACAAGGCTCTTATGATTGCGAACCCCATCAAGTATCAGCTTGGTTATAACAGAATGTTCGTTCTCGGCGGCGTTATCACTGCTGTTGTTTCCGGTGCATTCGCTCTTATCTATGCTTTCGTTGCTAAAGAAAGAGTTATGCAGACTGTTGAGCGTCCCAGTGTATTCAGCGGCATCAAATCCGTTCTTACCAACAAGCCGCTTCTTCTTATCACTCTTTCCGAGTTCCTCGGCGCATTCAGCCTTAACTCGGGCACAAACCTTTACTACATCGAAGTTC
>JAGBUT010000124.1 GCA_017630695.1 Clostridia bacterium | reverse complement strand
TTCTGCATTCTCTCTGGGCAGAATTTCTCCGCTTTCTTTGATTGCGAGAGTTTTGCTGTCGTCAAGAATTGCAACGCCGTTCTTTGAGCAAACGCCGTCGCCGAGGGTGATGATACCTGCGGTGATATCAAGAGTTCTGCAGGTGCCCTTGAGGTTGCCTGACTTGAAATTCTTAACGGTTCTGCCGTCTGCGAGCTTGATGCGGAGCATCTTCTTCGCTTTGAGCGAATAAACGAAAACAGCTTTTTCGGTTTTGATTTCGATAACGCCGTTTTTCTCGGCAACATCAAAATTTGTTTCGCAGAAATCTCTGAACCACACGCTCTGGGTGGGTTCGTCGCAGAACTTGCCGTTCTTCTGCACTTCGGTTCTGAGAAGGCAGGGAGCGATAACGGTCAGTCTGACGCTGTCACGGACTATGACCTGCTTTTTCGGAGCAACGGGAGAACAGTCGATTTTGAAACGCTGTGAAAAATTACTCATATATGTTTCCTCACACTTAAAAATTCTGATTCAATTATATATTCTGTTCGGAATAAAGTCAATAAAGTTTACTCTTGCATTTTTGCTTTACTGTGTTAAAATATACCCATAAAATCAACGGAGGTTTTCAGTTATGCTTAAAATAGGTCTTGTAGGTGTCGGCGGTATCAGCGGTGCGCATATCCCTGCATGGGATGAAATGGAAAATGCACAGCTCGTTGCAATCTGCGATATCCGACCCGAAAGAATGGAAAAATATCCCGAAAAACGTCACTACACCGATTTTGACGAAATGCTTGAAAAAGAAGAATTCGATATCATCGATATCTGTCTTCCCACTTATCTCCACGCAGATTTTGCCGTCAAAGCAATGGAAAAGGGCATCAACGTTATCTGCGAAAAGCCGATTTATCTCAAAGAAGAGGATATCGACAGAGTTTATTCAACAGCAGAAAAGAACGGAGTTAAGTTCATGGTTGCTCAGGTGCTCCGTTTCTGGCCCGAATATGAGCTTCTCAAAGAGATTTATGACACAAAGAAATACGGCAAGCTCCTTTCGGGCACAATGATCCGCCTCGGCGGTTACCCCAAGTGGAGCTGGGACGGCTGGATGATGGACGAAAAGAGAAGCGGTCTTGTGCCTTTTGACCTCCATATCCACGACCTCGACTTCATGGTTTACGCTTTCGGTATGCCCGAGGTTGATTATCAGTACCGTTCAAAGCTTCCCGATCAGGATTTCATCAGCCTCAACTATAATTTCGGCGATTTCTCGGTGCATTCCGAAGCATCGTGGTACGCAACCTGCTACCCCTTCACCGCCGAATTCAGATTCCAGTTTGAAGATGCTCTCGTTTCAAACGAAAACGGCAGGATGGTTATCTATCTTCGCAATGACGAAAAAATCGACCTCTCACAGCAGGCAGAGGGCGACACAGGCTCAATCAACCTGCCCAAGAGTGATGCTTATGCAAACGAAATCCATTATTTTGCAGACTGCGTTATCAACAACAAACCCGTTGAAAAAGTGAAACCCGAACAGCTCAGATGCGTTCTGAATATTCTTAATAATCTTTAAGAGGTAAAATATGACTGTTTTAACGTTAACGAGAATTCTCACCGCAATTGCGATGATTCCCTACTTTCTTTTCAATTATATTTTCAACAATTATGCCTATCCTGCCACAAGCCTCAAGGATGCCTACGTTTTCTGCTATTTCGTCGGCAACGAGGTTGATGAGCAGAGAATTCATCTTGCCGTGAGCACAGACGGCTATAACTTCAAGGCTCTCAACGGCAACAATCCCGTCATTCAGCAGACCAAGGGCACGGGATGTGTGCGTGACCCTTATATGCTCAAGGCGGTTGACGAAAACGGCAAAGACTGCTACTACATTATCGCAACCGATATGAATGCGCTAGACGGCTGGACTTCAAACCATGCTCTCATCACCTGGAAATCCTATGACATGATTGACTGGTTTGACGAAACGGTTATTGATATCCGTCAGTTTGAAGGCTTTGAAACCTGCAACCGTGCGTGGGCGCCCCAGGCAATCTGGGATGAATCCGTCGGCATGTATATGGTTTATTGGGCAACTTCAACTCTTGAAAACGACACAGCGGGTCATTATTATGCCTACACAAAGGATTTCAAAACCTTTGAAACCGAGCCTGAGGTGCTTTTCGGCAGATGGAATGAGCCCGACCCCGAAACAGGCGAGCTGAGAAACATTCAGTGCATTGACGGCGATATTATCTATAATGAAAAAGACGGTTATTATTATCTCTATTTCAAAGAGGATTTAACCCAGAAAATCGCCTACGTCAAGTCGAAGAATCTCACAGGACCTTATAACACAGACTACACAATCTGCTCTCTCAACTGGTACGGCGTTGAAGGCAGTTCAATGTACCGCATCAACGGCACGGATGCTTGGATGATGATAATGGATGAATACGGCGAAGGCACTTTCTTTGCGCAGATGACAAGAGATTTCAAGAATTTCAGGCAGGTGCAGAGGTCAACCTATTCCGTAAATCACCTCAGACCCCGCCACGGCTCCGTTGTTTCGGTCAGCGAAGAAGAATATTACGCATTGGTTGATGCTTACGGCATTCAGGAGTAAAACATGGAAAAGAAATTTTTTGATTTTATCATCCACGGCGGAGACTATAACCCCGACCAGTGGATAAAAACCCCCGAAATCTGGGACGAGGACATGAGACTGATGAAGCTCGCCCACGTCAACAGCGCAACAATCAACATCTTTTCGTGGTCGCTTATCGAGCCCGAAGAAGGTGTCTATAATTTCGGCTGGCTGGACACAATGATGGACAAGCTCCATGAAAACGGCATTTCCGTTATCCTTGCAACACCCTCGGGCGCAAGGCCCCCGTGGCTTGCGCAGAAATATCCCGAGGTGCTCCGAGTTGAAGAAAACGGCATCCGCAACGAATTCGGCGTGCGCCACAATCATTGCCTCACTTCTCCGATTTACAGAGAAAAGGTGCGTGAAATCAACCGCATCATAGCAGAGCGCTATAAGAACCATCCCGCCCTCAAGATGTGGCACATTTCCAACGAATACTGCGGTGAATGCCATTGTGAGCTTTGTCAGGAAGCTTTCAGGGATTGGCTCAGGGATTATTATCATAATGACCTTGAAGAGCTTAACGAAAGCTGGTGGAACGGTTTCTGGAGCCACAGAGTGACCGATTGGAGTCAGATCAATTCCCCAAAATACAGAGGCGAAAACCATGTTTCCGCAATGAAGCTCTGCTGGAACAGATTTGTTTCCGATAGCCATATTTCTTTCTACGAAAACGAAATTGCGCCTCTTCGCGAAATAACTCCCGACATTCCCATCACAACCAATTTTATGAAGATGTATGACGGCATCGATTATCAGAAATTCGCAAAGAAGCTCGACCTCGTTTCGTGGGATAACTACCCCGCATGGGATAAAGGCAGAAACGCAGAAGAATCTGCCGAAACAGCTTTTGTTCACGATGCGTTCCGCTCGATGAAAGACGGTCAGCCTTTCTTTATGATGGAGAGCACTCCTTCTCTCGTCAACTGGCACGATATAAACAAGCTTCCCAAGCCCGGAATGCAGGAGCTTTCTGCAATTCAGGCTGTTGCTCACGGCGCAGACAGCGTTCAGTATTTCCAATGGCGCAAGAGCAAGGGCGGTCACGAAAAATACCACGGTGCGGTTGTTGACCACTGCGGTCATGAGCACACAAGAGTTTTCAGAGACGTTGCCCGACTTGGTACCGTGCTTGAAAAGCTCGGCGGTGTGACGGGTAAATACAGCAACAGCAAGGTTGCGGTTATTTACGACTGGGAAAACGGCTGGGCAGTCAAGCATTTCTGCGGTTTCAACAACGTCAACAGAAACTACGTTGCTGAGTGCGTCAAATGGTATGCACCTTTCAGAGAAAAAGGTGTTTCGTGCGACGTTATTTCAATGGAAGACGATTTCTCAAAGTATGATCTTGTCATCGCTCCTTTCCTTTATATGCTTAAGGACGGCACAGATAAGAGAATTGAAGATTATGTTGCAAACGGAGGCAACTTCCTTGCAACCTATCTTTTCGGTCTTGTTGATAAAAACGATATGTGTTTCCTCGGCGGTTTCCCTTGAGGAAATCTCAAGAACGTTTTCGGTATCTGGAATGAAGAAACCGATTCTCTTCCCGAGGGCATGAAAAACGGCGCAACCTATAACGGCAAAACCTACGACGTTGTTCATATCTGCGACCTTATCCATTCAAACGGTGCAAAAATTCTCGGCGAATATCAGAGCGATTTTTATGCGGGTATGCCTGCGCTGAC